>JBDTQV010000221.1:0-4186 GCA_039932015.1 Gemmatimonadota bacterium
CGTCGCAGCAGGTCGAGGAGGACCTTCGGCGCTTCAAGCAGGTGATGGAAGCGGGCGATTTCGCCGGGTCTGCGCACCAGCCGACAGACGCCGGGCGCGGCTACTAGCTCGTATTCGCGCATGACACTCGACACTATCATCGTTGGCGGCGGCCCCGCCGGTCTCAGTGCCGCGCTCGTTCTCGGACGGGCGCGCCGGCGGGTGGTGGTGTTCGATGTCGGCGAGCCGAGAAACCACTGGTCCGCCGCCATGCACGCGTACCTTACGCGCGACGGCCTTTCGCCCGCCGAGTTTATTCGCATCTCGCGCGAGCAGCTCCAGCCGTACAGCAGCGTCGAATTACGTAACGGCGAAGTCGTCGACGCCGAGGTTCGCGCGGATGGCTTCACGGTGGTGCTCGAGGGCGGCCTGCGGCTGGACAGCCGCACGCTGCTTCTCGCGACTGGTGTCATCGACGATGTTCCGGTGATCGACGGCATCGAGCGCTTCTATGGGCGCACGGTGCACCATTGTCCGTATTGCGATGGATGGGAGCATCGCGATTCGGCAATTGCCGTATATGGCTGCGGAGACGCGACCGCGAAGTATGCGCTGGCGATGACGAGCTGGACCCAGGATATTGTGTTGTGCACCAACGGATTCCACGGGATGGCCGACGATCAGGTCGACCGGCTTGCGGAACACGGCATTGCGATCCACACCGAGCGTATCGTGCGGCTGGAAGGGGAGGGCGACCGTTTGGAACGAATCATCCTTGCGGACGCGCCGCCGCTTGCCCGATCTGCTATGTTCTTTCATACTGGCCAGCGCCAGCGCTCCGGCCTTCCCGCCAAGCTTGGCTGCCAATTTACGGCTGCCGGCACCGTGGACACCGGACGTGCCGAGGAGACCGACGTGCCCGGGTTGTTCGTCGCGGGCGATGCGTCGCGCGAATCTCAGCTCGTGATCGTCGCGGCGGCGGAGGGCGCACAGGCGGCAGTCGCCATCAACACGATGCTCACGCGGCTGGACCTGTCGGCGGCAACACAGAGTAGGCTCACCCGAGCGCGATGACGCACGCGCGTCGCAGCGCGTTCCGCAGTTCCTCCACTTATCCGGGAGTTCCTTCGCATGGACCCAACGCACGACGCGGGACGGGCCGAGCTGGCGTTGCTCGCGAAAATGGCGCAGGTCACCAGCCGGCGCACATTTTTCACGTGGGCCGGTGTGGGAATCGGCGTGGTGGCAGCTGGCTGCAGCAACGACACGAATGGCCCGGGTGACACGGTGGAGTTCGGCACCGGAGATACCGCGGTACTCAACTACGCGTACGCGCTGGAGCAGCTCGAGGCTGCCTTCTACTCGCAGGTGGCGCGAACGTTTTATACCTCGGTCTCCACCGATGAAAAGCAGATTCTCACCGACATTCGTGACCACGAGCTTGCGCACCGGGACTTCTTCAAGACGGTGCTCGGATCCAGCGCGATCGGTGACTTGGAGTTCGACTTCTCAGGCGTCGACTTCACGTCCCGCACGTCGGTGCTCGCGACCGCGGCCGTCTTCGAGGATCTCGGTGTCGCCGCATACAACGGTGCGGGGCCGCTGCTTGTCAGCCCCGACAGTCTGGTCGCCGCCGGCAGCATCGTATCGGTCGAAGCACGCCACGCCGCCGTGATCCGTGATCTGATCACGCCGCGCAGCTCGACCAGTTTCGCCGCGAAGGGCTTTGCCGGTGACGAGATCGTCAATGCGCAGGGACTCGACGGTGCGCTGGCGCCGTCTCAGGTTCTCGTCGCCACCGGACGCTATGTCACGGCAACCATCAATGCCTCCAACCTGCCATGATCGGGAATCCGCCAATGACCGACACCAGCATTCTGGCTGCGCTCGAGGATCCCGAGCTCGCCGCCCGACTTGTTACGCGCCGTGACGTGCTCCGTCGGGGCGGAGGCGTTGGTGCTACGCTCGCTGCGGCGTCCGTCCCCATGGCGCTCGCGCTGCTCGCCAGGGATGCGTTTGCGCAGGGTGCGTTGCCCCAGGCGATCCGGGACGTCCTGACGTTCGCGCTCCGGCTCGAATACCTCGAAGCCAATTTCTATACCCGAGGTCTCGCCGCGTCCGGGCTGATCCCCACGGCTGACCGCCCGGTCTTCACCCAGATCGCCAAGCACGAAAATGCACACGTCGCCCTGCTGCAGGCGACGCTCGGGCTGACCGGCCAAACGCCTCCGACCAACGACCTCACCGGCAAGGGCGCATTTCCGGACGTGCTGTCGAACTACACCACGTTCAAGGCGGTCGCGCAGGCCTTCGAAGACCTTGGCGTCCGCGCGTACAAAGGCCAGGCGGTGAACCTGATGTCTCAGCCGGCGATTCTGCAGACGGCCCTGCAGATTCACTCCGTAGAGGCGCGGCACGCGTCGGAAATCCGGCGGCTTCGCGGACAGAAGGGGTGGATTACCAAGTCGCTCACTGACGTGCCCGCGCTCGCGCCGATCTATGCCGGCGAAAGCAATACCACGCACGCAGGGGTGACGGTCGACGTTTCGTCACAGGTCACCGAAGCGTTCGACGAGCCGCTCGGCAAGACGCAGGTGCTCGCCATCGTCACGCCGTTCATCACCTGACGGACGCCAAGGGCATCAGCTCAGAATAGAAACTCGAAGCCGAGCCGCGCGAGGCGCGGCGCACCGTACGCGAAGAGCGGCTGCGTATAGTCGCGTGCGGCGGCTTCATAAAGGGGATACAACTCGCTCCGGCCCTGGATGATGCCGTCGCCGTTCAGGTCGGCGTAGCTCCGGTACCGGGGCGATTCGTATGGAATCGCTTCCGGGTGTGCGGTGTATGCCGCCGTCGCGAGCAATGCGATCGCGGAGTCGGAAGCGAACGGCGTTCCGGAGTCTCGCCGCACCGCGACGACGTTGCGCCGGTTGAGCAGGTTCCGCGCGTCGACGTACACGCTGCCACGGAGCCCGCCGACGCGCAGCGGCCGCCGCACCAGCAGGTCGATCGTCGAGGTCGCCGGGAGCCGTGAGTCGTTCGGTGCGCCGATCAGGGTGTCGACTCCGAGCGCGCGCCGGGTGAATGGCAGTCCCGAGAGATAGCGGCCGATCACCGCCGCTTCCAGTCCCGCGAACGGCCGCATGCCGAGCAGGCGCGGCCCCGCTCCATCCTGGACCTGCGCGCGCGCCACGAGCGTCACACTGTGCCGACGGTCGTAGTCGAGCGGGAATTCGACCTTGGCCGGAAAGGTCGTGTCGTGGGTGCTCGGGTCGATGCGGATCGTGCGCCGGAGCAGGAACGGGCTCGCCGACGACGCGGACGCCTGCTGCAATGCGTATGACGCCTTGAGTCCCCACCCGCCGCGCACTTCGCGCTCGAACAGGATCTCCGCGCCTTTCACGGTGCCAATGTCGTCGTTGCCGAAGAACGATGAGTCGGGATTGACGCCGAGCGGCACGGCGGAGACGAGGCCCTGCAGCCGCTTGATGAAGACACCGCCGCGTACCGCGATGCCCACCACCGGGCGTCCGCGCACGCTCATCTCGTACTGCCACGCACGCTCGAACCCGAGATCCGGATTGCCCTGGCGGAACCGCCCGGTGCGCGTCGTGTCGTCGAACGCCGCATCGACCAGGTACTGGTAGTCGGGCGCCTGGCTGAAGGCGCCGCCGCTCGCAACGACGGTGGCGCCGCGCAGCACCATCGAGACCGCTGCACGCGGATTGATCTGCTGCTTCGCGCCGGTGGTATTGCCCGGCAGATCTGCGCGCGTGTCGAACCGGTCATAGCGGACGCCGCCGGTGAGGGCGACATCCGTCAGCCGGATTTGCGTTTCGATGTAGGCCGCGGTCGAAAGTGGCGAGAACGTCGACGCCGTCGCGGGCGGAACCGCGGCGCCCGACGGGAGGTAGCCGAGCACACGCTGGAATGTCCGGACGCTCTGACGGACGACTTCGCCTCCGGCGTACAGGTCGCCGCGCGAACCGATGCCGAGCGTCAGGTCCAGCTGGCTCCGCAGCTCGCTGAAGCGGTTCCACGCGACACTGCCGTTCGAGCCGCTTCCCATGAAGAAGCCGGGCACGCCCCACGGTGAGTTTTCGCTGCCGAACGGACGCGTAAAGCCGGCGATCTGCGCGGAACCGGCGACGGTGTCCTGCGCCCGTGCGATGTCTTCACCGACGAAGTGATAGCGGTTTTTCGAGAA
>JBDTQV010000222.1:0-4183 GCA_039932015.1 Gemmatimonadota bacterium
GAGCTGGGAATCCCGGTGGTGCCGCGGAAGGTGGCGCTGGCGCAGTTGATTGCCGGCTCGCGGACGGTTGCTGCCGCGGGGACGCACGGCAAGACCACCACGACCGTGATGACGACCGAGGCTCTGACGGCGGCCGGTCTCAATCCCACGGGACTGGCCGGCGGGCGTGTCGCCGCCTGGGGCGGCAATGCGAGGCTCGCGGGCGACGCGCTCTTCGTGGTCGAGGCGGACGAGTACGATCAGGCCTTTCTGACGCTTCATCCGACCATCGCGATCGTGAACAACGTCGAGGCCGACCACCTCGAGTGCTACGGCACCGTCGCCGCGCTGGAGGATGCCTTCGTCGAGTTTGCCGGGCGCGCGGAGACCGCGCTCCTCGGTGCGGACGATGCGGGCGCCCGACGCGTCGCCGCTCGGCTCGCCAATCGGGTGTGGTCGTTCGGTACCGCACCGGACGCGGCGATTCGAATCACCGGCGTTGCGCAGAGTGCCGGCGAGACGCGCGCGCAAATTTCGCTTCCCGGCGGGCGTCTGGAAACGCTGAGGTTGCAGGTGCCGGGTATGCATAACCTGCGCAACGCGGTGGGCGCGCTGGGTGCGGTGCTCGCACTCGACGCACCGCTCGAACCGGCGCTCGAAGCACTGGCAGAATTTCGGGGCGTGGGCCGGCGGTTCGAACGGCTCGGTGCGGCCGGCGGAGTCGAGTTGGTGGACGACTATGCGCATCATCCCTCCGAACTCGTCGCCGCGCTCGCCGCAGCACGGCAGGCGTTTCCGGACCGCCGGCTGGTCGCCGTGTTTCAGCCGCACCTGTATTCGCGCACGGCGCAGCATGCCGAAGCGATGGGGATCGCCCTGGCCGGGTCCGATCTCGCCGTCGTCACCGAGATTTACGCTGCGCGCGAAGAGCCGCTTGCAGGGGTGAGCGGGCGCCAGGTGGCTGATGCAGCGGCGAAGGCGGGCGCGCAGGTTCTGTTCGAGCCGGATCGCGCAAAGCTCGGCCGGCGGGTGCTCGAGTCCCTGAAGCCGGGAGACGTCGTCATCACACTCGGTGCCGGTGACATCACGCGCCTTGGCCCCGAACTGGCAAAATGGCTGTCCGCCGCCTGAAGCCCGGGTGGTACGTGCTGGGATCGATTGCGCTGGTGCTCGCCGTGTGGTTCGGCGCACCAGCGGCAGGGCGGCGGATGAGCTTCTTCCGCGTGAGGCGAATCGAGTTCAGCGGGCTGCAGTACGGCGCACCGGGGGACATGCTCGCGCGGCTCAGAATTCCCGAACGGCTCAGCGTGTTTGACGATTTCGATCCGGTCGCCCGGCGCGCCGCTGGCCTCCCGGGGGTGCGCAAGGCGAGTGTCAGCCGGCGCTTTCCGGCCACCCTCCGGATCGAGATATCGGAGGCCGAACCGGTGGCGGTGACGCCACGCGGAGATGGCCTTCGCCTGATGGATGAGCAGGGGCGGGTGCTTCCATTCGATCCGAGCCGGTCGGCGCCGGACCTGCCGGTAGCGGCGGCACCGGATTCCGCGGTGGGGAAACTGCTTGGGCGGGTGCAGGACTTCGACCCGACGTTGTTTGCGCAGGTGTCGACGGCCTGGCGCGAACAGGATGATATCGTACTTGAAGTTGGCGGACGGCGCCTGATGTTCCGGCCCGATGCAACGGCGGAGGAGATGCGAGCGGTGACGGCAGTCTCGGAGGACCTGGCGCGGCGCGGGCGCAGCTATCGCGAGCTCGATGGACGATTCGCCGGCCAGGTGATCGTCCGGGGTGGCGCGTGAGCGCACAGCCCCATCAGCTGGTCGCGGCCCTCGACCTCGGCTCGACCAAGGTCACCGCGCTGATCGCGGAAGTGATCGGTGACGCTCGCGATCCATCGGTGAAAATTCTCGGATTGGGCGTCGAACGGAGCTCGGGCGTGCGCCGCGGCGTCGTGCGGGACATCGAAGAGACCACGCGCGCGATTTCGAAGGCCATGAAGGACGCGCAGCGGATGGCCGGGGTCGAAGTCGGCACGGTCTACTGCGGCATCGCCGGGGAGCACGTGGCCGGGCGCAGCTCGCACGGGATGGTGAGCGTCACGGGAGACGAGATCCGGACCGGTGACGTCGCCCGGGTGAACGACATGGCGAGCAACGTCTCGTTTGGCCGAGACCACGAGCTGCTGCACGCCATTCCGCAGGATTATCTGATCGACCAGCAGCCGGGCATCAGCGAACCAATCGGCATGACCGGCTCCCGGCTCGAAGCGGAAGTGTACCTGGTCACGGTGCTCTCGAGCGCGCTCCAGAATCTGCGGAAGTGCGTCGAGCGCGCCGGGTACCACGTGGGCGAATTCGTGCTCGAATCGCTCGCGGCATCGCTCGCCGTTCTCACTGCCGATGAGCGCGAGCTCGGCTGTGCGATCGTCGAGGTGGGCGGCGGATCGACTAACGTATCCATCTTCCACAATGGCAAAATCCGGCACACCGGCTCGCTGCTCTGCGCGGGCGGACACGTCACCGGAGACATCGTGCACGGCCTCCAGGTGACGCAGCACGACGCCGAGCGACTGAAAGAGCGCTTTGGGGCCGCGTTTGAGCCGCTCGTGCCCGAGTCGGACGTGTTCGACCTGCCGAGTACGCCGGCGCAGGGCGCCCGGACCGCGCAGCGCCGCGTGCTGGCGCATATAATGCACATGCGGCTGCAGGAAATTCTGGAATACGCACTCGATGAAGTGACGCGGGCAGGCTATCATCAACGCTTGCCAGCCGGCGTCGTCCTGACCGGCGGAGGGGCTCAGGCCCCCGGCATCGTGGAGCTGGCGCGTGAGGTATTCGCCGCGCCGGCGCGATGCGGGGTTCCCGGCCAACGGCTTCGCGGCCTCGCCGACAGCGTCGAATCGCCCACGATGGCGGTGGCCGTGGGACTCGTGCTGTACGGTGCGCGGCAGACCGCCGCCGGGAACGGAGCGTGGTCGGGAAGTGGCCGGCGATCGTCGCAGGCTGTCGAGAAGCTTATCAATCCGGTCAAACGCTGGCTTCAGGATTTCTTCTGAGTTGGGCCGAGAGGACACACTATGATCTTTGAGCTGGAAGAGAGCGCCGCGCAGAACGCCCGGATGAAGGTGGTGGGCGTCGGCGGCGGTGGCGGCAATGCCGTCAACCGCATGATCGAGGAAGGTCTCCAGGGCGTCGAATTCATCTCGGTGAACACCGATTCCCAGGCGCTCTCGACGTCGCGGTCCGACATCAAGATACAGATCGGCCGAAAACTCACGCGCGGTCTCGGCGCGGGTGCGCGCCCCGAGATCGGACGCCAGGCGGTCGAGGAAAATCGTGACGAAGTGGCGCCGCTCCTGAGTGGCGCGGACATGGTCTTCGTCACCTGCGGCATGGGCGGCGGCACCGGCACCGGTGCGGCGCCCATCATCGCGCAGATGGCACGCGAAGCGGGCGCGCTGACCGTCGGCATCGTGACCAAGCCGTTCCTGTTCGAAGGCCGTCGCCGCATGCGCCAGGCGGAAATGGGCATCGCGGAGATGCGGAAAAGCGTCGACACGATGATCGTGGTCCCCAATGAGCGGCTGCTGGCCGTCGTCGGCAAGGGAATTCCGTTTCAGGACGCGCTCAAGAAGGCGGATGAAGTGCTGCTGCACGCGACGCAGGGCATCGCGAGCCTCATCACCTCGACCGGCATCATCAACGTCGACTTTGCGGACGTCCGCACCGTCATGCAGAACGGCGGCGCGGCACTCATGGGGACCGGCATTGGCCGCGGCGAGAATCGTGCGCTGGAAGCGGCGCAGCAGGCGATCTCGAGCCCGCTCCTCGACAATGTTTCGATTGCCGGCGCCACCGGGGTGCTGATCAACATCATCGGCGGCGACGACCTCACGCTGGGCGAGACCACCCAGATCAACGACATCATCCACGACGCGGTCGGCGATGACGCAGAAATCATCTTCGGCGCCGGGAATGATCCCGCGATGCACGGGGAAGTGCGCGTCACCGTGATCGCTACCGGATTCGACCGTCCGGCCAGCACCGAGCCCGCGCCGTCAGGACGCCACGCGACGAGTGCGAGCGTACTCACCTTTCCGCAGAAGCGGCCGTCCGCTCCCGTCGCAGCGCCGCACGTCACTCCGGTGCCGCCTCGCCAGCAGCCGCGCGCGGCCGCGCCGCCTCCCGCGGCACCGCCGACCGCA
>JBDTQV010000223.1:0-4181 GCA_039932015.1 Gemmatimonadota bacterium
GCTCCCGCGCGGTCGATGTTCGGCACCCGGCCGCGCCGCATTCGCCGCCGCCAGCCGATGAGGGACAACATCGGCCAGAGCTCGAGCAGCAGGATCAGGCCGAACAATCCCATCTTGGCCCAGAAAAGATGATTGGCGAGGTAGTACGCGGTGGGCTTCTCGGTGGCGCGGAGCAGCCGCCACAGTCCGGTCGCAAGCCAGAGCACGGCGGCAAAGCCCCACCACCCGTCGGCGGTCAACGCGCGGGAAATCGCGGCGCGGTCGGGCGATCCGGACAGCGCGCGGCCACGGGCCCATACCGCGCCGAACCCGATGCCAAGCGCAACGAGGTGAAGTGCCACGAGCATCCAGCGGAGGGTCATCGGTGCCTGGGCGCAGTTTGGGAAGCGGCGATGTCCGAAGCGTAAAAACTGGGCCGGTTACGTCAGCACCGCCAGTAGGCGGGGAGTGAATCAGCCGCGCCTGTCTCCGTAGACCTCGGCCCGACAGAGCTCGACCCGACGCCGCGCCCGATTCTCAGCGGAAACTGCCACCGATCACCTCGTTGTAGATCCGCGTGAGCCACGCCGGGACCGGGCGCCCCGCCAGCTCGGCCGAACGGAGCGCCGCGCGGCAGACCGCTAGCTGGTTGATCCGATTTTCTTCGGCGGAAAACAGGACCGGATTGCCAACCATGGCGCGAGTGGTCCGCTCGATGTGTCGGAGGAAGGTGCCGAACTGACCTTCTGCCTCGGCGGCATCCGCGAACAGCCAGCCGGTCGGCTCGACGGAATCGTCGGTCCAGCCTGGCTCGCCCTGCCGACCCGGTCCACCCGGCAATGTCGGTGGGGTGGAATTGCTCTCGTTGGCGCTACGGATGCCGGGCACGGCGCGACCGGTCGCTTCCGCAATTCGGCGCAGTGTCCATTCGTTCGCGTCATTCTTGCCGTGCAGGATACGCCATATCGTCTCGCGTGCCACACCGGATCGCTCGGAAAGGGAGCTCTGGTTCAGGCCGGAGGATTCCATACCGCTCTGAAGCCAGTGCGACACTGCTTTACGTAAACCTCTGTCCGTCAGTGTCCTGGTCACGTGGTGTGGCACTCCTTACTATACGCTATTGCAGGTGCAGTGATGTTGCAAGCGTTTTATAATAATGCTAGGTGCAACATCCAGCCAGAGATAAGTGCAACAACTCCATGAACTGCGATCCTCGACCGCACGAGACTCCAGATGCCGCTGACGTCGCCGCCTCGGTCGCCCTCGGCGTTTATACTCGGTGTGGTGTCTCGGCAAGCGAAGCCGGTACCGGCGTCGATGCCGCTGCCTAAAATCCCGTGAGGCGGGTGATCCGGCCGCGCGGCCCCACCGCCCATCCAGCGCCATGCGGCGAAAACCCCACTGCCCAGTAACCGAGCGTGTCGATGGCGGTCCAGGTCATCCCGTCATCTCGCGATAACGCTGACCCGCGTGGGCCTACCGCGACGATCGCCGGCACCCGAGCCGCCGGAACGTACGCGCCGCCAAAAATCGCTCCCGCGAACGGCGGTCTACCGCCCACCACCCACGATCGGCCACCGTCATGAGTTGCAGCTGCTACGTCGCCCCTCGATGCGTTATCTCCGACATTGCCGCCAAGCACGACGCCATTGACCAGGTTGCGGTAGCTAATCGACGTGATGCCGATGGCGCTCCCGCCCGGGAGCGGCGTCGTATCCGCTGCCCACGTCACGCCGTAGTCGCTTGAGTGGAGCACGCGCGTGATCGGCGCATTGCCGGTCCCGATCCACACGTGCCCGCCCGGCCGCGTGACGAGGCATGTGCCGCTTGCGGCAAATCCGCCCTCGTCCGGCTGGGCAACCGGCGCGAGGACGGATGCGGTCCAGTGGGCGCCGCCGTCGGTCGTCGTCAGGATGGGGATCCGGCCATCGACCTCGTCGCTCATGGCGATGCCGTGGTTCGTGTCCCAGAAGTCCATGCAATCGTAGAACGCCCGCGGCTCGGTGTTGGTGAACTGGAGGGCCCACGTGCGGCCGGCGTCGGTAGTCTTGTAGATCCGCGAGGCAGCGCCGTTGCCGGCGCTCATGAGGTAGGCGGTGTTCTCGTCGGCAGCATACACATCGCGAAACTGCAGCGTGGAATCGCCCGGCACGCGCGAGGCCTGCCACGTATTGCCGCCATCGGTCGTGCGCGCGTAGGTGGCGTCGTGGCCGCTCACCCAGACCACGCGCTCACTCACGGCACTCACCGCCTGCAGGAGCGCGGTGGTTCCGCTGGTCTGTTCTATCCGAATGATCGATGGGGAGGACTGCGCCGGCACCACTCCGCGCGGCTGCGTGCACGCGGTTGAGAGTACCAGTGACGCCGCGAGCGCCGAACGGAGGTTGTGCAAGGATTTTCCGGGTTGGGGATCAGACCGCCGGCGTGGGCTCCGGCGTCGGATAATAGGAAAAGATCACCGTGCCGCCGCGAATCAGTTCGATGACGTGCGATGCGACCGACGGGTTGAGAGCGGGACACCCTTCGCTCCGGCCAAGGCGGCCGAGCTGTGCGACGATCGCATCGTTGACGTAGTCCGCGCCATGCATCACGATCGCACGCGCGGCCGCATTTCCATTGAGGGCGCCGTCGATGCCATTGAGGCGGAGTGACAGGCCGTGCTTGCCCTGGTACGTCTCACCGGTGATGAAGGTGCCGAGGCTGGACTGGTAGCTGCCCTGTGCATTCGAGAAGCGGCGCGCGAGGTCTTCACCGGTGTTCTTGCCGTGCGCCACCAGCTCCCGTGCGAGTACCGTTGCGCGCTCGAGATCGAGCACCCACAGCCGGCGCTCGCGAGACGGACGGCTGTAATCGATGACGGTGAGAATCCGCTGCGTGGTCCGGCCTTCCGCCACGGCCCGCGAGTGGGCGCGCACCGCGAGCGCGAGCACCTCCGGACGGAGCCCTGCCTTGGAGGCTGCGCTGATGAGTGCGGCCGACGCCGCCACCGACGTTCCGGCTGCAGGTGGGGCGGGATTGGCACGCGGTCCCGCGTTCGCATTCGGCGTGTGGGTCGCTACCAGAAGGGCGGTCAGCGTCAGCGCGGCGCGGGCGGCAAATCGCATGTGGTTGGACTCGGGGCTGCGTGAAACAGGGGTGCCGGGCCGGCACAGAACACCGTTGAATCGCCGCTGGCAACATAACCTGCCGGGATTCATTGTAAAACATCCGCGCGCCGTCGGGGGTTCCCGTCTCGACCGGCGACTATTTCATTGTGGAACATTGGGGAGACAACGAATCATGCTCCCCGTAAGTGGCTCTCACCAATGATTTTACACGTCCATGGCCGAGCGACGCAACGAGCATCGTAGCAAACTCACTGTCGCAGAACTCCGGTATGGCTGGGCCACCCATGGCGGCAATCACACCGGGGACCGTATTGCTGTGCTCGATTACTACCGCGACGGCGCCGCGAGGCAGGCGACGCAGCGCTTCCGCAACCTCGCGCCCGTGTGCCGCCGGATCGCTTCCCGCTCGTATCACGAGCGGGGTCACGCCCGCTGCTCGCGCGAGCGGCGCTGCCGTCAGCACGTTGCGCCGGAGCTCGGTCGTGATGACCGCAGTCACATGCGCATCACGCAGTGCGGCGACGAGCGCCTCCGCTCGGTGCTCGCCCCGCTCGGTGAGCTCCGGATCGCTGCCCTGATCGGTCCGCTTCTCGGCGTGGCGAATGACGATGACGGTGCCCGCCTGCGCTGTCATCACTCCCGCGGACGCCGCCAGGAGCGCGGCCGCGACCACGGCAATGCGTCCACCCATCAATTGTCCCGGTTGTGGAATGTGTTGAGCAGCTCAGCCAGCTGCGCCGGCTCGGTCCGCAGAATATGTGCAGTTGGATCGACGTAGATGCGCACCTTCGACGCGCCCGGGATCGCGGTCGGGCCGTACTCGAATATCCACGCCCGCGGGTGCCCCGGCAGCGCTGCGACGCCATGGTAGTCGAATGACGTCTTCGATTTGCCCATCTTCGGCGGCGGTGCCCCCAGCAGGTCGGCGACGCGGTAGTTGGCGGCTCCCCAGGAAGCTCCGGCGAGAAAAAGGAAGCAGATCACCAGCAACAGCAGGAGCGTCGTGAATCGCATCTGATGAGTCTCCCGACAGCAAGAGGCGTCGCGCACTCAGGCAAGCGGCCACTCGGATTTGAGCATGCCGTAGATCACGTG
>JBDTQV010000224.1:0-4177 GCA_039932015.1 Gemmatimonadota bacterium
AGATCTTCCTTGTGCTGATAGCGGTAGATCAGCGACGTGATGATGGTGTTGATGCCGACGGACTTGCCGGTGCCCGTGGCGCCCGCGATGAGGAGGTGCGGCATTTTCGCCAGATCGGCGACGATTGGCTGGCCCTCGAGATTGAGGCCGAGGGCCACTGGCAGCAGCCGCTCCTCACCGTCCCAGTCGGGCGCTTCGAGCAACTCACGGAGCACGACAATGCGCGCCTTTGGGTTGGGCACTTCGACGCCGACCATGTCCCGTCCGGGGATGCGCGCAACCCGGATTGACCTCGCCGACATTTTCAGCGCCAGGTCGTCCGCGAGCGCCACGAGCCGGTTCATCTTGACGCCAGGCCGGAGCCGAACGCCGTACTGCGTCACCACGGGCCCAGTCGTACGGCCCGCGATATCGCCTTCCACCTTGAATTCGCTGAGCGTGGCCGCGAGCCGGTCCTGCAGGGCGTTCAGCTCCGCCTCACCGGCATCCAGACCCTTGGTGCGCGGGGGCTCGAGCAGATCGACCTTCCAGACCGCGTCGCGATCAGGGGTGGCCGCGGCGCCAGGCTTCCGGCCGTCCAGCGAGCGGCGCGACTTGCGACCGTTCTCCTTTGGCGCGCGTTCGGCGCGCTCGGCCGGCTCGGCTTCCGCCGCGGCGGGCTCCGGGTCTGTGAGGGCAGCGAGTAGCGGCGTACGGCGGGCACGACGAGTGCGCTCAGCCGGTGCATCGGCTGCAGGCGCACCGTCGGGGTCGACACCGCGTTCGAGGCGCTGGAGCGGATGCCAGGCAAACGTCAGCAGCGTGAGCGCTGACAGCCCGAGAAACCACACGAGCAGTCCGCCCCCGAGACCGATGCGCGCATAGAGCGCGCTGCTGATGGCACCCGGAATCCAGCCGACGGCGCGCGCCGCCGCGGAGGCGCTGGTGATGTCGGGTGGAAACAGGTGGTCGGGCAAGCGCGAGACGAGCAACAATCCGATGAAGCACGGCACCAGCAGTGCGAGCCCGCCGACGAGCACGCCGGCACGCTTCATGTCGAGGCGTGGCAGACGGTCGAATCCGGCGAGCGCCACTCCGACGCCAAGAAGCGGAAAGCCGAGTGCACCGATGCCGAGGCCGTGCTTCAATGCACTGCCGAGTGATTCACCGAACGGCCCGGCTGTCCCGCCGGGTAGCAGCGTGAGACCGAGGAAGAGGCCGATCACCAGTGCGGTGATCGCGCCGAGGCGGCGGCGCGATTCCGAGCTCACGGAACGACCGGCGCGAGGGTGACGCGCCGCTCGTGGAAGTGTGGCAGTACGGCGTAGGCGTCAACACGCGCCGCATCTTCGACGTCCGCGCGGAAACCGAGCCGCATGAGTTCGCGCCCCGCGCGACTGTACGCGAGCGGCCGGAACCAGTTTTCCCCGTAACGGCGGACGAGATCGAGCGCGGCGAGTGCTGCGTCGTTGAGGCCTTTCCGCGGCTTGCGTCCCCCGAGCGCGCTGACGGCGAGACGGCCGGCGGCATATGCGTCGTCGAGCGAGAACGCGCCTTCGCGGCCGGCACACACGATCAGGATGTTGCGATCCCGCTCGAGGGCGTCGCGCGCGCAAAGCCCGGCGAGCCCGAGGTTGGCGGCGGCCGCGACGTAGATGGCGGCGGCGCCGTTGGTCCCCAGCAATGCCTTTGTGCCATTGGTGGTGGTCATGATGATCGACTTGCCCTTCACGGCCTCTTCGGTCATCTCGAGCGGACTGTTCCCGAGCGCGAAACCCGGAATTCGGACACAATTGCGCTCGCCGGCGAGCAGCACATCCGCGCTGCCGATCGTTTGCGCGAGCCGGACCGCCTCTTCGCTCGACGCCACGGGAATCACCGCCTTCGCGCCATGCGCGAGGGCGGCGCAGATTGCGGTCGTGGCGCGGAGGATGTCGATCACGAAGACGGTCCGACCCGCCACATCGGCGGTCGGGAGGCCCTGCGGAGTAAAGACTACATCGAGCTTCATACTTCCGGTTTCAGCAGCTGCGACTCGCGCTCGAGGAACCGGGTGTCGACGTGGCCGGCGGCGAAGTCGGGATGGCGGATGACACGCGCCAGAAACGGAATCGTCGTCGTGATGCCTTCAAGAATGAAGCTGTCCAGCGCCTGTCCCATGCGGCTCAGCGCCTCCGCACGATCGTTACCGTGCACGATCACCTTTGCCAGCAGGGAATCGTAGTACGGAGGTACGGTGTAGCCGGCGTAAACGTGCGTGTCGACGCGAACACCGGGGCCGCCGGGCGGATGATACGCCGTGATGAGTCCTGGCGACGGCTGGAAATTTCGGTATGGATCCTCGGCATTGATGCGACACTCGATGGCATGGCCGCGGAGCCTGGTGCCGTCGCCGTTGAAGCTGAGTGGTTCGCCCGCGGCGACGCGGATCTGATCCTTTACGAGGTCGAAGCTTGTCACCATTTCAGTGACGGGATGCTCGACCTGGATCCGCGTGTTCATTTCCATGAAGTAGAACTTGCCATCGGTGTCGAGCAGGAACTCGAGCGTGCCGGCGCCCACATAGCCGATGTTTGACGCCAGCGCCACCGCCGCGGTGCCCATGCGATTCCGCAGGTCGATATCGAGTGCCGGGCTCGGGCTTTCCTCGATGAGCTTCTGATGGCGCCGCTGCACCGAGCAGTCGCGCTCGCCCAGATGCACGACGCGCCCGTGCTCGTCGCCAAGCACCTGGATCTCCACGTGGCGCGGATGCTCGAGATATTTCTCGACATACACGGCGCCGTTGCCGAACGCGCTCAGCGCCTCGTTCTGGGCCAGGCCAAAGAGCTGCGCGAATTGATCGCGATCGTGCGAGATGCGCATGCCCTTCCCGCCGCCGCCGGCCGTCGCCTTGATGATGACGGGAAATCCGATGGACTCGGCAAAGGCGAGCGCCTCGTCGACGTCGTCGATTGTGCCGGGCGAGCCAGGGACGGTGGGCACGCCCGCCTCTTTCGCGAGACGGCGGGCCGTCGCCTTGTCACCCATCTGGCGAATCTGGTCACCGGTGGGGCCGATGAACGTGATATTCGACGCCTTGCAGGTATCCGCGAATTCGGCGTTCTCGGCCAGAAAGCCGTAGCCGGGATGAATCGCATCGGCGCCGGTGATCTCGGCCGCGGCGATCAGCGCCGGAATCTTGAGGTATGACAGGCGACTCGGCGGCGGCCCGATACAGACATCGTCATCGGCGAAACGCACATGGAGCGATTCGCGGTCCGCCTCGCTGTAGACCGCCACGGTCTGAAGCCCAAGCTCGCGGCACGCCCGGATGACGCGGAGCGCAATCTCCCCGCGATTTGCGATGAGGACCTTCTTGAACATCAGGGCGTGAGGTCCGACGAGCGTGACAGCGGCTGGCTCGAGATATCGGAAAAGGTGCGGTCCGAGGCCGAGTTGATGCCGGATGCGCGCAGCGCAAACTCGCTCGGATTGGTCGAGAAGAAGAGCGCGCTTTCGTACGACACGACGCCGTCCTTGAACCACTTCATCAACGACTGGTCGAACGACTGCATGCCGTAGGACACCGTGCCCTCGGCGATCAGATCAGGAATGTTGAGCGCCTTCTCGATGTCGCGAATGTTTTCAGCGACCGCGGCGCTGTTGATCAGGATCTCCGCCGCGGGCACGCGCCCGCGGCCATCGGCCCTCGGCACGAGCCGCAGCGAGATTACCGCCTGCAGCGCCGTCGCGAGGAGCGCGCGGATTTCCTGGTGCTGGTGCGGCGGGTAGAACGAGATGACGCGCGCGATGGTCTGAGTCGCATCGGTGGTGTGGAGCGTGGAGAACACGAGGTGGCCGGTGTCCGCGGCCTTGAGCGCAGTGTCGAGCGTCTCCATGTCCCGGATCTCGCCCAGGAGAATCACGTCGGGGTCCTGGCGCAGCACGTGGCGCAGCGCTGCCGCGAAGGAGAGCGTGTCGCTGCCGACCTCGCGCTGGGAGATGTTCGACATCTGGTCGCGATGGAGGAACTCGATCGGATCCTCGATCGTAATCACGTTGACGCGACGGTGATGATTGATGTGGTCGATCAGCGCCGCGAGCGCGGTAGACTTGCCCGAGCCGGTGATGCCGGTGATCAACACCAGTCCGCGCGGGCGAAGCGAGATCTCCTCCAGCACCGTCGGCAGCTGCAGCTCGCGGACGGTCTTCACCT
>JBDTQV010000225.1:0-4170 GCA_039932015.1 Gemmatimonadota bacterium
CGCCGCGCTCCTGCCGGATTCACCAGCGGGCCCAGCAGATTCATGATCGTCGGCACGGCCAGCTCGCGCCGGGTGGGACCGACATGTCGCATCGCGGGGTGGTACGTCGGCGCGAAAAGAAACACCAGTCCTGCTTCCGCGAGGACGCCGGCCGCCGCGTCCGGCGCCAGCGCGATGTCGATGCCCATCGCTTCGAGCACGTCGGCGGAGCCGGAGCGTGACGTGTAGCTGCGGTTGCCGTGCTTGGCGACCGAAATCCCCGCCCCCGCGACGATGAACGCCGCCCCCGTCGAGATGTTGAGCGTCGTCACTCGGCCGCCCCCGGTGCCGCAGGTGTCCACCAGTGCCGATGCATCGTCGACGGGCAAACGCACCATTACCGATCGCAGGGCGGCGGCCGCTCCGGCGATCTCATCCGCCGTTTCGCCGCGGGCGCGGAGCCCAAACAACAGCGCTGTCGTCGCCACGGGCGAGGCGGTTCCCTGCATCAGCGCGCCGAAAGCCTGCGCCGCTTCATCGAAGGTGAGCGATGCGCCTTCGGCGAGCCGGCGAATGGCGTGGCTGAGCGCGGCGTCGGTCACGGCGTGGCAGGTCTCGGATGCAGGGCGTTCGAGGGCGGGAAACGGTCGCGAACCCTACATCGCCAGAGCGTCTTTTGTCAATCGTGACAAGCGTTTGCGCCGCTTGAAAGGGCTGCTCCGACCGGATAGATTTCCGGTCGATGATTCGCACCTTTCTCGCGCGCCTGCAGTTCGACGGCCGAGGCTTTGCCGGCTGGCAGCGGCAGCGCGCGAGTCGCTCGGTTCAGGGCGAATTCGAGCGCGTGCTGGAGCGCCTCGCCGGCGCACCGGCTGCAGCGTACGGCGCCGGACGCACCGACGCCGGCGTCCACGCCGAAGCGATGGGTGTGAGTTTTTCGCTGCCGGAACGCTGGACATCGGCGGAGGCGCTTCGTGCGCTGAATGCGTTGCTGCCCTCCGACTGCTGGGTTGCCGACGTGCAGGAGATGGCGGCCGGCTTCCACGCGCGCCGGAGTGCGATCTCGCGGCGATATCGGTATCTCGTCGGAACCGACGCGGGCGCTGCATCGCCCTTTCGCCGGCCGTTCGAATGGGCGCTCTGCCGTGCGCTCGATCCCGCGGCGCTTGGTGCCGCAGCCGCGATCGTACGTGGCGAGCACGACTTCGAAGCGTTCTCGGTTCGCGGGCAGATCAAGCCGCATTACCGGTGCACGGTCAGCCTCGCCCGATGGACCGCTCGCGAGAGCAGCCGCGGATTCGAGTTCGAGGTCGAAGCAGATCGGTTTCTCCATCACATGGTCCGGATGCTGGTGGGCACGATGGTGGAAATTGGCCTCGGCCGGCGTGACGTCGAGGACATGGCCACGCTGCTCGCCGCGCGCGACAACGCCGCGACAAGCTCACCGGCACCGGCGCACGGATTGTACTTCGCCGCGGTGACATACCCGCCGTCCGCCTATGCCGCACCCACCGAGGAGACGCATGCCGCGCTGCAGCCATCCTGACCGCTCGGCGATGGCCGTTCGCATCGGGCTTCTCGCGTCGCTCGCCCTTGGGCTCGCGGCGTGCCGGGGCGGTGACGGCTCGTCGCTGCGGGTCTCGAGCGCTGGAGCGATCCAGCAGCCGGCCGCAGCGGGCGCGGCCGGCGCGGCCGCGCCGCGTGACCTCATTGCCTCGCGCCGCACGGCGATCGTCGACGCGACCGACCGCGTGGCACCGGCCGTCGTTTCAGTCAACGTCACCTCGCGCCAGCACGTGGCTCCACGCACCGCATGGGACATGTTCTTCGTGCCCGATGGCGCCGACCAGGTAGTCCAGAGCTTCGGCACCGGGTTCATCATCCGTCCCAACGGCGTGATCGTCACCAATCAGCACGTGGTCGCCGGCGCGGAACGCATTGTCGTCACGCTGCCCGACGGACGCGACCTCGCCGCGCGACTCGTGGGTGAGGATCCGATTACCGACATCGCCGTGTTGAAGGTCGAGGAAGACCGGCTCCCCACCGCGGCGATCGGCCGCAGCTCCGATCTCATGACTGGCGAATGGGTGGTTGCGCTCGGCAATCCGTACGCCTACATGCTCGGCAACGCGGAGCCGACCGTGACCGTCGGGGTCGTCAGCGCCACCCGTCGCAACATTCTGCCGAGCGGCGGCCAGACCGGCCTGTACCTGGACATGATCCAGACCGATGCCGCCATCAACCCCGGCAATTCCGGTGGGCCGCTCACCAACGCACTCGGCGAAGTCGTGGGCGTGAACTCGTCGATCTTCTCGAGCACCGGTGGATCGGTGGGCCTGGGCTTCGCGATCCCGATTGAACGGGCCGTGCGCGTGGCGGAAGAGATCCTTCGCGCCGGCAGTGTCCGCCGTGCGTGGGTCGGCCTCGACGTGGTCGGCGCGGCGAGCATGCGCGAATGGAAGAGCGCGGGCGGGGTGCGCATCGCCGCCGTGGCACCCGACGGGCCGGCGGCAAGGGCCGGTCTCAAGCCCGGCGATGTGCTCACGCACGCCAACGGACGGCGGCTCCGCAACTATCTCGATTGGGAAGCGGTGAAGCTCGATCTGCACGTCGGCGATGCGGTCTCAGTCGGTGTTCGGAGCGGCAACAGCGCGGCGGCGGCGGAGCGACGCATCGTCACCGGCGATCTGCCAAGCGTCACCGCGCCCAAGGTGACCGTGCTCCGCGACCTGCAACTGATCTCGGTGACGCCGGCAATTCAGGCGGAGCGGCAGCTGCAGAGTGCCGAGGGCGCGCTGATTTTCCGGGTGACGCCCGAAGTGGGGCGCGCGACCGGCTTGCAGGCAGGTGACGTCATCGTCGGCGTCAATCGGACGCGCGTGCGGGACGCCGCGCAGCTCGCCACACTGCTGCAGGCGCTGCAGCCGCGCCAGCCGTTCCGGCTCGTGTTCGAGCGCAACGGCAACTACACGTTCGCCGATCTGGCCTTCTGATGAGCGACGACCGCGTGACCGACGATCGCTACCGCTCGCCGCTCGGAACGCGCTATGCGTCGCCGGCCATGCAGACGCTGTGGGGCGAACGGCACCGCGTAGGGCTCTGGCGGCGGCTGTGGCTCGCGCTGGCCGAGTCGCAGCAGGCGCTCGGGCTCGACATCCCCGCGCACGCGCTGGCGGAAATGCGCGCGCACCTCGATGACGTGGACCTCGAGGCCGCCGCGTCGTACGAGCATCGGTTCCGTCACGACGTGATGGCGCATGTGCACGCATTCGGCGAGCAGGCGCCCGCCGCGCGACCGTTCCTGCACCTCGGTGCCACAAGCGCGTTCGTCACCGACAATGCCGACCTTATCGTAATGCGGAACGGGCTGCGACTGCTGCTCGGCAGGCTGATTGCCGTACTCGACGCGTTGGGGGACTTTGCGCAGCGTAACAGGGCGATTCCCTGCCTCGCCTATACCCACTTTCAGCCGGCGCAGCTGACCACCGTGGGCAAGCGCGCCACGCTCTGGATGCTCGACTTCGCGCTCGATATCGAGGAGATTTGCCACCGGATCGAATCGCTTCGGTTTCGCGGCTGCAAGGGAACGACCGGCACGCAGGCATCGTTTCTCGAGCTCTTCGACGGCGATCACGCACGGGTCCGCGAGCTCGACCGTCTCGTCTCGGAAAAGATGGGATTTGCGCACCCGTTCCCGGTCAGTGGCCAGACGTATTCGCGCAAAGCGGACAGCATGGTGCTCGATGCATTGAGTGGTATCGCGCAGTCGGCGGCCAAGATGGCCGTGGATCTCCGGCTGCTGCAGCATGAGGGCGAGCTGCTCGAACCGTTCGAGAGCGAGCAGATCGGTTCGAGCGCCATGGCGTACAAGCGGAACCCCATGCGCGCGGAACGGATCGGGGCGCTCGCGCGGTTCGTCATCTCGCTGCAGGCGAACACCGCGCACACCGCCGCCAACCAGTGGCTCGAGCGCACGCTCGACGACAGCGCCAACCGGCGCCTCACGTTGCCTGAGGGATTTCTCGGCGTCGACGCGATTTTGATTCTCATCACCAACATCGCAGCCGGCCTGGAGGTGCGCGAGGCAACCATCGCGCGCCACGTCGCCGAACAGATGCCGTTCATGGCGACGGAGCGCTGGCTGATGGTCGGCGTGGGCGCGGGCGGCGATCGCCAGACGCTGCACGAAGT
>JBDTQV010000226.1:0-4167 GCA_039932015.1 Gemmatimonadota bacterium
CTACGTCCATGACGCCCCCACCATCAGCGATGCGGAGTACGACGAGCTCTTTCGCGAGCTCCGCGCGCTCGAGGAAGCGAACCCCGCGCTCCGCACTCCGGACAGCCCCACGCTGCGCGTGGGCGCCGAGCCATCGTCGGCGCTCGCGAAGTACCCGCATCGCCACCCGATGCTCTCGCTCGCCAACGCCTTCGATCCGGACGAGTTGGCTGCGTGGGAAGAACGGAACGCGAGAATTGCACCGGAGGTGCGCACCGGCGGCTATGCGATGGAAGTGAAGATCGACGGCGCGGCCGTGAGTCTCACGTACGAAGACGGGCGTCTCGTCATGGGAGCGACTCGCGGCAACGGCATCATCGGCGAGGACGTGACGGCCAATCTCCGAACCGTCGACGACGTCCCGCTCACTCTCACCGGCAACGGCTGGCCGCGGCTGATGGAGATCCGCGGCGAGGTATATCTGCCGTTCGAGAGCTTCCGCCGGCTCAACGAGCGCCGCATCGCGGACGGAGAGCCCGTGCTGGCGAACCCGCGAAATTCGTCGGCCGGCAGTCTCCGCCAGCTGGACCCGAGCGTCACGCGCCGCCGGCGACTGCGGATGTTCGCGTTTTCCGTGGAGCCGATCGATGGCCGGCTGGACGCCGTCACGCACTCGGATGTGCTCGACCGGCTGGCTGCCTGGGGTTTTCAGGTCGAGCCCAACCGCTCGCTCCAGCCGGATCTTGCGGCGGTGCAGGCCGAGGTCCCCCGGTATGAGCGCCTGCTCGGCGAGCTGGCGTTCCAGGCAGATGGCGTCGTCATCAAGGTCGATCCGCTTGGCCTGCATGCCGAGCTCGGCGTGGTGGGCGGGCGCGACCCGCGCTGGGCGATCGCCCGCAAATTTGCGCCCGAGGTCGCGGTGACGCGGCTGCTGAAAATACGGATCAACGTGGGACGGACCGGAGCACTCAACCCGTACGCCGAGCTCGAGCCGGTGGAGCTGGGCGGTGTGCGCGTGGCCGCCGCGACGCTGCACAACGAGGAGCTGATCGCGCAAAAGGATTTGCGGGAAGGCGACTGGGTCGAGGTGGTGCGCGCGGGGGAAGTGATTCCGCAGATCGTCGGCTCACTCAAGGAGCGGCGGGACGGCAGCGAGCGCATCTTCGTGATGCCGGATGCGTGCCCCGCGTGCGGCACGCCGGTGGAGCATCCCGCCGAAGAAGCCATGCGCTACTGCCCCAACGTCTCGTGTCCGAGCCGCGTGCTCGAGGGCATGGTGCACTTCGCCGCGCGCGGCGCGATGGACATTCGCGGACTTGGTTACGAACGCGTCCGCCAGCTCCTCACGAGCGGACTCGTTACCAATGTCGCCGATCTGTACGACATCACGGCGGCGCAACTGGTCGAGCTCGAGCGCTTCGCCGATCAGTCGGCGGAACAGCTCGTCGCGGCGATCGAGGCATCGAAGCGCCAGCCGCTGTCGCTGCTGCTCTTCGGGCTCGGCATCCGGCATGTCGGCAAGACCGTGGCGCAGCTGCTGGCGCGGCACTTCGGCAGCATGCGCGCGCTCATGAATGCGGCCAGGGAGACGATCAACGATGTGCCCGGCGTGGGGCCGGCCATCGCGGAGGCGGCTGCGGCCTTCTTTCACGAGCCGCGCAACCGCCAGCTGGTCGAGCGGCTCGAGGCCGCCGGGCTCGAGATGACGGAGCCGCATGGCGCGGGAGCCGGCGGCGCGCTCGCGGGCAAGGCTTACGTCCTGACCGGAACTCTGCCGACTCTCACGCGCGGCCGGGCAACCGAGCTGATCGAGCGTGCCGGCGGGCGCGTCACCGGGAGCGTCAGCAAACAGACATCCGCAGTCGTAGCCGGCGATGCGGCCGGGAGCAAAATCGAAAAGGCCCGAACGCTCGGCGTCGAAATCATCGACGAGGCTGAGCTCTTGCGTCGCGTCGGCGCCGACGCCTAGGTTGTGACACCCTCCATCACGGTTCTCCATGACGACAGCTGAACTCTTGGCATCACACCATTGCGTCGGACTCGGACGGCGCGCGCTGCAGCAATTGCGCGTGAGCCTCGAGCGCGACACCGGACTCCAGGCAGCGGCTTACCTGCAGGAAGCCGGCTTTGCCGGCGGCGAGGACCTATTCGCGGCGTACACCGACTGGCTCTCACGCAGCTACGGCGTGGCGCCCGGTGAACTCGACGCGCAGTACCTCGGCGAGGTGCTGTCCCGCTTCTTCGCCGAATCCGGCTGGGGATCGCTCACTGTCCGGCCGCTCGGTGCAGCGGTGCTCGCGCTCGACTCCGCCGAGTGGGCCGAAGCGGCCGAGGATGGCGCGGCGGAGTTTCCCTCATGCCACCTCTCGTGCGGGCTGCTGGCCGATTTTCTCGGACGGATGTCGGACGGCATGGTCGCGGTGATGGAGGTAGAGTGCCGCTCGCGCAACGACGCGCGGTGCCGGTTCCTGGCAGGCGCGCCGGAGACGCTGGCGCTGGTCTACGAGCGCATGTCGCAAGGTGTGGGATACGGCGAGGCGCTCGGACTCGGCGGCGAGGGGTGAGTTGCGTGCGGGACTACTTGCGTACCAGCCGCACGTCGCCCGATCCGGACTCGAGTCTGATCCGGCCGTTGCCGCTGCCGATTCGCCCGACGATGTGATCCTCTTCGCGGCGGGTGATCGCGATGTCGAAGTCGCTGTCGATCGACCCGCTCGACGTCTCGATGTCTACCGCGGCACTCAAGGAGCCCGGCGCACGGATCGTGATGTCGCCGGATCCGGTCTCGGCTGTCACTTCCTCAAGGCGGCCATCCGAATCGATCTCGATCGTTCCGCTGCCGGTATCGAGGCTGGCGCGGCTCGCGGATATTGCGGCGAGGCGCACGCTTCCCGACCCGGTGTCGACGTGTAACTCATTCGCCGCGAGTCCGCGCGCGGTGACTTCTCCCGAACCGGTGTCGATCCGCACCTGGCGCCCGCGCAGGCGCTCGAGCGCAACGTCGCCGGACCCGGTATCGATGTCGATGTCCCCTTCACCCCCGGTGACACGAACGGAGCCCGAGCCCACGTCGATTCGCAGGGTCCCGGCGGTGCCACTCGCATCGACGTTCGCGCTCGCCGCATCGAGCGTGAGGTCGCCGTCGACGTTCGTGACGGTGATTTTCCCGACCGCCAGATAAATCGCCGCTCGCTGGCCCTTCGGAATCAGCACGCGCATGTCCGCGGCCGCCTCGAGTCCGCGGCCCGAGCCGGCTATCGTGACGCGGTGGGAGTCATCATGATCGTCGCCGAACGTGCCGTCATCACGAACGGTCGTTTCGGTGTGTGAACGCTCGCCGAGCGCCGGATATACGATGCGGTTGCCGGGGTAGATCACCCGAAGCGTCTGACGGCCGCGAACCGGGCCGGACTCGATCCTGAGCTGCGACGCATCCGATCCGGCTCGCGTGATCTCCGCGACGACATCGGGACCGGTGCCGGCCTCGACGCGCACGTCGCCTGCCAGATTGTAGATCGCGACATCGCGTCCGGAAATGGTGTGGCGGGAGGATTGCGCCGCGAGCGGCGAGGCGAGGATTGCGACGAGAGCGAACGAGGAAATGGCACGCAACTGCATGACGGCTCCAGGTGACGGGTCACCGGATTGGATGGACGCCGACCGCAGAAGGTTGCCAGCCGGCGGCCACGCTCCCGGTCATCCCAGGCGGGCAGCGTAGTCGGGCCGCATCACCAGTTCCCCACCCTGGATCACTTCGCGGTCCCAGGGCAGGACGATGAAGCTCTCCGTCGCGAATGCATGAAAGTCCGGTGCGTAGGCACCTGTTCTGAACGACACCGCGGTACGGACTTCAACCGGCGCGAGGCTGCGCACCTCGTTGAGCGCGAGACGCATGGTGCTGCCGGTGTCGCAGGTTTCGTCCACGACGAGTACGCGGCGCCCCCGAATCGTGGACGGCGGCCCCGCGACGAGTACGGGGTCAGCGTCGGCATCGCGGCGCGTCACCACCATCGAGGCGAAGTCGCACTGCAGAATCGAGGCGACCACCACGCCCGGAATGACGCCGGCCTTCGCGATCCCCAGCACCACTTCCGGCTGATACTCGTGGGCGACGCGCAAGGCAAGCGCACGACAGATCTCGCCGAAGAACGGCCAGTCCACCTCCATCACACCGCGCGGGCCCCCGGA
>JBDTQV010000227.1:0-4166 GCA_039932015.1 Gemmatimonadota bacterium
GGAGGCAAGGCCGCCAGCCTCGCCAGCAGGTACTCGGCGACGTACGCGGCGGGATACCAGACGGCGGCGTCGAGCCCCGGGTAGATGTCGGCATGTTCGAGCTTGAGCCGTGCCTCGCGCATGGTGCCGGACACACGGCTACCCGAGCCCGTTGGTCTGACGCGAACCCCCGGCGCGGCCGCGGGTCGCACGGTCTCGCACGACATGTGGCGCACCGACCGGAGGGCCGCCGCGGAATTCGAAGTGTCGTTCATCGAGCACGCGGCGGAGTATGTCGAACTCGGGGTCGCGGCGGGCAAGAAGTGCGAGCCGATCGGCAACGTGAGTGCCGAGCAGCCAGACGCCGCTTGCGAGGTCAGGATAGAGTGCGGCGAACTCGGACTTGAGTCGCGCTTCTCGAGGTGGGCTCATTTCCGGATGCCTGGGCCCATGACGGCTCCGTGCTCGGAGTGCCGGCCGTACTGCGGCGACCGACCGCCACGCGTCGCCGCCTGTGGCCGTTTGGATTGGCGATGGAGCCGAGGGGAGTCGAACCCGTGACCCTCTGCTCGTTAAAGCTGAATCACCGCGATGACCGCCGCTCGTCACCGCTCGACGTCCCTCTCAATATATCACGGAGCGCGTCCCGGCGGTCGCCGGCGCCGACCGGGATTGTTACCCGCGGCCGAGCACCGTGGCCTCAATCCCTATTTTTCGAATGCCTTCCGCAACGCCGATCCGGCGACGGCGACGGCATCCCTGGCGTCCTGCACCACCGCGCTCATCCCGAAGAACTCGTGGGTGGCGCCTTCATACACCCGCCGGGTCACCGGCACGCCGGCGGACCTGAGCGCCGCCTCGAGCATCGCTCCATCGTCGAGGAGCGGATCGATCTCGGCATTGATGATCGTGACCGGGGGAAGTCCGTGCAGATCGGCGTGTACGAGGTCGAGGCGCGGATCGTTCAAGTCCTCCGCCGACCGGATGAGTTGCCGCGTAAACCAGCCCATCATCGCCCGGCTCAGCGGCTTCGCGTTTGCGTTCCGTTCATACGAATCTGTGGTCGTGTCGGTCTGGGCAATCGGATAGACCGAGACGACGTGCACCGGCAGCGGCAGCCCCTTGTCGCGCGCCATGAGCGCCGTGGCGACGGCGAGATTGCCGCCGGCGCTCTCCCCCGCGACCGCGATCTTGTTCGGGTCTCCCTTGATCGACGCCGCATTGCTCCGTGCCCACTGATATGTGGCGAGCGCGTCCTCGTGCGCTGCCGGGAACTTGTGCTCCGGTGCGCGGCGGTAATCCACCGACACGACCACCGCGTTCGCCTGCTTCGCCAGGGCTCGGGCGCCGCCGTCGTAGACTTCCTTGTCGGCGATCACGAAGCCGCCGCCGTGATAGTAGGCCACCACCGGGAACGGACCAGACCCCGCCGGCGTGTAGATCCGAACCGCGAGCGGGCCGCCGGGGCCGGGAATCGTGCGGTCAGCCGCCGTGATACCGGGAACAAGTGAATCCGGTGCGGTCGGCTTGTTCTGCTTCTGGAGGAGTGACTTCGCCGCGTCGGCCGGGGTAGGCTGCTTCCGAGCTTCGGCGGGCGCGAGCGTCTCGATGGGCTTGCCGCCGAGGGCGGCGAGCTCGTCGAGCACGGCCTGCATGTCGCTGTCGGGCTTCGCCGGTGCGGCGCTGTCCGATCGGGGGGCGGCGGTGGTTTGCGTGGAATCATTCATGGCTTGGACTTTCTCCTGCGGGGGCTGGCACGCGATCAACAGGGTTGCTACGAAAACGGCGGATGCGGCTACGCCGGCGTACCAGAACGATCAAAATGGCACCAACTCGCGATCGGATCAGCGCGTCACGTCACATCGCGCCGGCGGATCACTCTGGCTTGGTGTCGTACCCGTCGCCGCCTCGCGAGATCCGCGGACCGCCTCGAGGGTCACCGCCACGAATCGCGGGCTCCACGAGGCGAAAGAGCGCGGTGGCTCGAAATGGGTCAGGGTTTGTGATGCGCCGCACGATAGGGCGAGAGGGGGTGAGCGAGGCCGAAAAGAAATTCGAAGCGATTGCCGCCGCCCGTCCCGTGCCCGACCTGCGCGAACGCGGCGACGTCGTGAAGCACATTACGGTATGCCACCGTGCCCTCGACCCAGCCGGTCAGCCGATCGCCGTTCGCGCTGTGACCGGTGATGAGTCCGGCGCCGGCATTCGCATAGAATCGTGCGTGCTCCGGAAGCGGCGAGAGTTGTACCACGGCCGAAACGGTCGGCGTCGCGCCGCGGGCCGGGATGAACAGCAGATCCCAGGCAACTTCTATTTTTTCGGTGAAGCCCGGCGCGTACTGCAGATGCATGCGGAGCGCCGCGTCCGTCGTGCCGCCGCGGTGCCACGCACCGGCATTCACATCAAAGTGCGGGGAGGCGAAGAGCCAGCCGTGATGATGGCCTTCGGAGAACGGGGCAAAGTGGCCGGGCGCGCTGCCGGTCACGTCATCGCCCGCGGCAGCGCTGGCCACGAGCGCGGCGCTATCGGCGGGGGTCTGCGCGGCAGTCTGTCTGGTGAGAGCGATGAAGCCGATGATGAGAGACAGCTGCATTCGTCGATGCAATTGGATATTCCGCGTCGGAGGTTGAACAAGCTCGGGTGTCCTGTACTACGCCCGAGTCGCGACGCTGGATCTGTGCAACGAAGCGCATTCTGTTTTCGGCCTACACGCGAGCGATCGAACGTGCTCAGCGCGCCGCCATCCGCCGTTTCAGGTCGTCGAGAAAATTGAAGACCACCACCACGCCGAAGTCGGTGCCGGCCAGGCGCCGCTCCATCAGGAACCCCCGGCCGTCGGGAGTCGGGGCGTACTGCGCGTGGAAGACCGTCGAGTAGGAGTTGGTCGCATCGAACAGCGCCGCGGGCGTGCCGGCCTGAAACGCTGCGCCCGGAATTACCGGCACGGCGATCATGCGCTGCACTTCGTCGATGAAGAACAGCTCCCGGCCGTCCCGGCTCCATCGCGGCGCCTCCCCACCCGTCGTGGAGATCTGGTAGCGCGCCTGGGCCGCGTCGGGAAATGGCCGGACGTACACCTCCCGGCGACCCGATTCGTTTGACGAGTATGCCAGCCACCGCCCGTCCGGCGATACATCCGGCGCCATTTCCTCGGCCGGCGTGGCCACCAGCACGCGTGCTACCGAGTCGATGCCCGGACGGATGGCGAGGATGTCGCCAGCGCCCGGCTCCTGATTGTCGGTCCGGATGACGAGCCACTGGCCGTCGGGTGACCAGGTGTGGCCGCCCACCGCCCGGGGATCGCCAGTCTCCAGCCGGCGCACCGCACCCTGGCCGCCAGCGTCGCGCGCGTAGAGCCGAAGCTTGAGCGAGCCAACGGTTTCCCGGTCCGACGTGTACGAGATGTCGTTCGTGCCAGGACGCCAGCGCGGGCGGAGGTTTGCCGTGCCGTCGAAGGTGAGCCGGACTTTCGGACCGCCGCCGATTGGTTGTACCCACAGCATCGCGGTGCGGTCCTCGCCGCCGACTGATTGCACGAGACGGCCGCCGTCGGGCGAGAACGCGAGGCCGTCGACGACGTTGTACCGGGTACTGTCGCCGAGCGGCCGGGAGGCGCCGGAGCGGTCGACGATCGCGACTTGAAAGGTCACCTCACCGCCGCTCGTGTAGGCCAGTGTGCCTGTCGGATCGAGCGCGAGCTCCACCAACGATGCACCATTGGCGAAGCGGACGGCGACGGTATCGGGCAGATCGCGCGGTGGACCGTTTCGCCGAAGCGTGCCCGCGTCGAACGGAACCGCCTGGAGCGCACCGCTGGCCTGGGCCACGATCAGGTGTCCGGTGGGAGCGTAGATGGCGCGCATGCCCCGGAGAATCGTCTCGACCCGCCCAGTCGCGAAGTTCGCGATCCCGATCGAGGCGCGGGTCGGATCCGTGGGTGCGTCCTTCCCGATGACCGTGACGATGGCGGCCTTTGCACCGGGCAGCACTTGCGGCCAGAGAAAGAGCAGCTCACCGCGCGCGGTGTCCGGGCGCGCCAGCACTTCCTTGGTCGCACGAGCGGGGTCGATCCGGAGCAATCCCTCCGGCCCCACCGCGTAGAGCCGGCCATCCGCGCCCCAGTCGAGTCCGCCGGCCAGGTCGCTCACCGACATGAGCCCCAGGTCCGGCAGCGTCGTAGGCACCCC
>JBDTQV010000228.1:0-4141 GCA_039932015.1 Gemmatimonadota bacterium
CGAATCTGGGATCAGATGCCGCAGCCGAAGTGGTGCATCTCGATGGGCGCCTGCGCATCGACCGGCAACGTGTTCGACAACTACACGATCGTGCAGGGAATCGATACGATAATCCCGGTGGACGTGTACGTGCCCGGCTGCCCCCCGCGCCCGGAAGGTCTCATCTACGGCATCATGCTCCTGCAGAAGAAAATCCGGGGGGAGAGCATCGTCGACGAGCAGATCCGGAAGGAGCAGCCGCTCGGGCCGGACGGCCTGTTCCTGCCGGCTCATCGCATCGACGAGCTCTCGGAGCCGTTCGGCAACTCGGTGCATCAGACGCGGTCATCGTAGTGACGGCGCCGGCGGCACCCCAAACCTCGGAGCCGGTCGCACCGGCTCGGCAGGTCATCGCGCCCTCGGTCGCGGCGCTTCGCGCCGAGTTCGGAACCGCGATCGAGCGGGACGTCGTCAGCTGCGGCGATACGATCGTATACGTGTCCCGCGCGCGCGCACACGACATTCTCGCCTGGCTCAAGCACACGCCGGGCCAGGAATTCAACTATCTCACCGACGTCACGGCCGTCGAGTACCGCGACCCGGAGCGTCCGCTCGAAGTCGTCTACCAGCTTCGCTCGCTGGGCCGCCGCGCCGATCTCCGCCTCAAGATTGCGCTCGACAAGCGCGAGCCGCTCAACGTCGACTCGGTCTGGGATCTCTGGAAGGGCGCCGACTGGCTCGAACGCGAGGTGTTCGACATGTTCGGCATCACCTTCGCCGGGCATCCGGACCTGCGCCGCATTCTCATGTGGGAGACGTACGCCGAGGGGCATCCGCTCCGGAAAGACTTTCCGCTGCGGGGTCACTTCAGCCGCGCGGAGCAGACCCGGCAGGCGCTCGCCGCCAATCCGGAAGCACACTATTCGCTGGAAGAACTGTCGATCGCCGAAGCATATCATGAGCTCCCGAAGGACATGCGGGAGCGTCTGGCGCGCGGCGAGCGGGGATTTCTTAAATGAGCCTTCGTACCGTTGAGATGGCACTCGCGACCCCGGGCCTCGATCGCGAGGGCAAGGCAACGCGCGTGCCCCTCGGCGCGTCCACCAGCGGTGTGATCGAGCCGGCCGGCGCGCATTACGACGAGGAATTCGGCGCCGAGCACATGCTGGTCAACATCGGGCCGCAGCACCCGGCGACGCATGGCGTGCTCCGGCTGGTGGTTGAGCTCGAGGGCGAGACGGTCAAGCGGGTGATTCCGCACGTCGGCTACCTGCACACCGGCTTCGAGAAGCTCGGCGAGTATCGGTTCTACAATCAGATCATCACCCTCACCGATCGCACCGACTACCTCGCGCCGATGGCCAACAACGTCTGCCTGGCGCTGGCCGTCGAAAAGCTGATGGGTATCGAGATCACCGAGCGCTGCCGCGTGCTCCGCGTGATCGCCTCCGAGCTCAGCCGGATCATCTCGCATCTCGTCTGGCTCGGCACCACCGGCATCGACCTTGGCGCGTTCACGCCGTTTCTGTGGTCGTTCCAGGAGCGCGAGCGCGTGTACAATCTGCAGGAAGCGTGGACCGGCGCCCGGCTCACGCCGAGCGTGACGCGCGTGGGCGGCATGATGGCCGACATTCCGGAGGGGTGGGAGGCCGGCCTGCGCGACTTTTGCCGCACCTTTCCCAAGACGCTTCGCGAAGTGGACACGATGTTCACGCGGAATGCTATCTGGATTGGGCGCACCCAGAATGTCGGGGTCCTGACGGCGGAAGAGGCCATCAACTACTCGCTCTCCGGTCCGATGCTCCGGGCCAGCGGTGTCGACTACGACGTGCGGAAGGACCGGCCGTATCTCGGCTACGAGGATTACGATTTTGATGTGCCGATCGGTGAGCACGGCGACATCTACGATCGCTATCGCGTGCGACTCGAGGAGATGACGCAGTCGGTCCGGATTCTCGAGCAGGCGCTCGACAAGCTGAAGCCCGGTCCGATCAACGTCGACGACCCGCGCGTGATTCTTCCCCCCAAGAGCCGCGCCATGAGCGATATGGAGGCGATGATCTATCACTTCAAGCAGGTCATGGAAGGTGTGAAACCGCCGGCGGGCGAGGCGTACTTCGGCGTCGAAAATCCCAAGGGTGAACTTGGCTACTACTTTGTGTCGGATGGCACCGCGAAGCCGGTGCGGTGGCGCATCCGTCCGCCATCGTTCATCAACCTGTCGAGCTTGCCGAAGATGTGCGAAGGCGCGCTGCTATCGGACGTGATCGCGATCAACGCCAGTGTGGACATCGTCATGGGAGAGGTCGACCGATGAGCCTCACGACGGAGCACGGCGCGTCTGGCGATCACGAGGTCGTGTACGAGCCGGTGTTCACCGGGCCGACGATGGCACGACTCGAACATCTGTTTACCAAGTACCCGACGAAGCAGGCCTGCCTGCTCCCGGCACTCTGGATGATTCAGGAGGAGCGGGGCTGGATCTCCGAACAGGCGATCGGTGAAGTTGCGCGAGTACTCGAACTCACGCCGGCGTACGTCAAAGGCGTCGTGACGTTCTACACGATGTACCATACGCATCCGGTCGGCCGGCATTTCATTCAGGTCTGCACCACGACGCCCTGCGCACTCCGCGGCGCCGAGGATACGCTGCGTGCGGTGGTGCAGGAGACCGGCTGCGGCGAGCTCGGCAGCACCAGTCCCGACGGCCGGTTCACGGTGATCGAAGTCGAGTGCCTCGGCGCCTGCGGATTCCCGACGCCGATTCTGGTGGGGGACGATTTCATCGAGAATGTGACGCCGGCGAACGTTTCGGAGATTCTGGCGAGGTACACGTAATGGGCTTTCCGTATCCGAGTCATCCGAAGGAAACCGTCGTTCTGTCGAAATACTTCGGCGACGCGGGCGCACGGACGTTCGACGGCTGGGTAGAGCGCGGCGGCTACGAGGGACTGAAGAAGGCGCTCGGCATGACGCCCGATGCCATCATCGAGGAGATGAAGGCATCGGGTCTCCGCGGCCGCGGCGGCGCCGGTTTCCCGACGGGTCTCAAGTGGTCGTTCATGCCAAAGGGCGACGGCAAGCCGCACTATCTCGTCTGCAACGCCGACGAGTCGGAACCCGGCACGTTCAAGGATCGCGAGATCATGCGGTGGACGCCGCACGCGCTCATCGAAGGCTGTGCCATCGGCGCGTACGCGATCGCGGCGGAAATCTGTTACATCTACATCCGCGGCGAGTTCACCGAGCCATGGCGCGTGATGACGGCGGCGGTTGAGGAGGCCTACGCCAGGGGCGCACTGGGACCAAACGCATTCGGCTCGGGCAAGCGGATCGACATGATTCTGCACCGCGGGGCCGGCGCGTACATCTGCGGCGAAGAGACCGCGATGATGAACTCGATCGAAGGCAAGCGCGGCAACCCGCGGATCAAGCCCCCGTTCCCGGCGCAGGCCGGGCTCTTCGCGCTCCCCACCACAATCAACAACGTCGAGACGCTCGCCGCGGCACCGCACATCCTGGTGCGCGGCGCCGCGTGGTACAAGGCGCTCAGCCTTGGCAACCCGAAGAGCACGGGCACCAAGCTGATTTCAGTCTGTGGGCACGTACAGCGCCCGGGCAACTACGAGATCACGATGGGTACTCCCATGAAGGAGCTCATCTACGACATGTGCGGCGGCATGCTGCCAGGTCGCACGCTCAAGGCGGTGATACCCGGAGGCTCGTCGGTGCCCATCATGAACGTCGCGGAAGTCGAGACCGCCGTGATGGACTACGAAGGGCTTGTGGCCGCGGGCTCGATGCTCGGCTCCGGCGGGATGATCGTGATGGACGACACGACCGACATGGTCTACCAGATCTGGCGGCTGGCGAAATTCTACGCCCACGAATCGTGCGCGCAGTGCACCCAGTGCCGAGAGGGGACCGCCTGGACCACGCGCGTGCTCGAGCGAATCCTGAACGGCAAGGGCAGCGAGGGCGATTTCCAGCTGCTTCTCGATCTGGCCGAAAACATGACCGGCAAGACGATCTGTGTGCTGAGTGACTCGTGCGCGGCGCCAGTGGTAAGCGGGATCCAGAAATTCCGCGGTGAGTTCGAGGCGTACATGTCGGGCTCGCGGCAGGCCGTGCTGGCGGGCGTTTGAAAATGAGCTACCGCAGA
>JBDTQV010000229.1:0-4132 GCA_039932015.1 Gemmatimonadota bacterium
GGGAGACCTTCTCCCCGAAGCCAGGCAAGGTCGCGGGTGAATCGCGCGCGATACCGCCGGACAGGATTGTCGGCGGCGCGCCGCGCGAGATGTACCCGCCCCAGCGCCGCGGCGCGGTTCACCAGGTCAGCGGGTTCCCTGCGCCGCAGGCGATCCAGCCGGACGAATTCACAGTAGGGTGGCAGCGCAGCGCCCTCCGCGCGGAAGACCCCCGCGAAATCGTCTCCATCCAGCTCGTAGTAGCCGGCATTGTGGAAGTAGCCCAGTCGCGCCGCATCCGGATCGATCATCTGGGCGGCAATGGACGTCTTGACGTGATCGGCCCGGTAGGATGTGCCCGCGGTATCCGGAAGGTAGAACGCGTCGACCTCGACGATGACGGGGCGGCCGGCGTCGATCTGCTCGCGAAGATGCCACTCCACCGGCCGCCAGATTGCCAGCTCCTGCACATCGATCCCATAGAGCTCGGCCAGGTCCGCCGTAGCGAACTTGAAGAAGCGCCACTGGTCTCCCTCGAAATCGAGCGCGAGCGAAAATCCCATCGCCGCGACGGGGTCGAGGTCGAGCGCGTGCAGCAACTCGATCCAGAGATCTACATAGCAGTTGGTTTCAGGCCACACGCGCTCGTCGCGGTGCAGCGCGTGCCGCGTATGAGCCGCGAGGTGGAGCGGAAGGACCTCGGTCTTCATAGCCCGAGCGTGACGCGAACGCTCTCCGGCCACCGCTCGGTCGAAAGGCCATGCCGGCGGAACAGCGCGAGCGCGATCCGCTCCATTCCGAAGCCAACGCAGGCCGTGTGCGCCGGTGCGCCGGCGGCGGTGGCGATGCCGAACAGCGTGCCGAAGTGGTCCTGATGGTAGTTGCAGGAGACGACGGCCGTGGGCTTCTCGGTCGAACAGATCGGCACCACCAGCTCGAACTTGAGCGAGCGCTCGCGCTGATTGGACGCGAGCATCCGGCCGGCCCGCCCGAAGAAGGGGTCGTTCGCCACGACGGCGCGGACATCGAGCCCGACGGCGTGGAGCAGCGCCAGGCTTCGCTCGAGCCAGACATCGCGAAAACGGCGAACTTCATCTGGCTCGCCGAGCCGCACGTACTCATGCATGCGAAACATCTGCATGCGAGCCGGGTCGGCCGATGGCTCGTGGCGGAAGCAGTAGGAGAACACGTCGAACAGCCGCCCCTCCGCGGGGAGCGTGCCGGCCGCTGCCGGATACACCGGATAGCAGGCGGCGGGAGTCAGCACGACCTCCGTCGGCGCCAGCCCGCCGGTCCAGTCGGCGCCCTGTTCCACCGCATGCAGCAGCGCACGGTGATCGGCGTCGTCGCCGTCGAAGCTGTGCACCGACCCGCAGAGGTTGGGAAACGACTTGAGATACTCGCTGCGCTCGAACTCGCGGCGGTTGAGGAGCGGAGGGAAGCGGACGATCTCCGGCTGGTCGGCCGCGCCGGCGCGGGTGACGCAGTCGTCGAATCGCTCGATCACGCGCTCGAAGGCGGCCCCGCGCCCGAACAGCCCCGGCACGCCGGTCGCGATGAGAAGGCCATGCGCCACCAGCTCGTCGCGGAATGCCGTGTAGGGATCTGTCGCGGGTGCCGCGAGCGGCTGCGCCGTCACGTCACTCTCCCTTGTGGACGAGGAGCATGGAGGCATTGGCGCCGGCGATGCGGTCGTTGTTGATCATGAGCATCGCGCCATACGCATCGCGCAGCTGGCGGCCCAGACTGTACGGCCCTTCGTTGCGGTATCCGGCCATGCCGCAGACGAGGAGCGCCTGCGAGACGATCTGCACCACGAGCTGGGAGGAGCCGACCTTCAGGTTGTTCATCCGGATGACGAAGCCCAGCGAGGACAACGCGTCGGTGTCATCCATCGTGCGCTCGTATTCACGGATGCAGTCGTGCACGTTGGCTCGCATCATCTGCAGCACACCCGTCAGCTCCGCGAGGCGGAGGCTGGCCGGCGGCGTTACGCCCGGGCGCTTCCGCGCGTCGGCTCGCACGAACGCGCGGGCGCGGTCCACCGCAGTCGTCGCAATCCCGAGCCAGATGGACGCCCAGAGGATGTGCGACACCGGGAGCATGGTCCGGGTGGAGATGTCGGCGAACGGGTCGTCGAGGATCTGGCCCGACTCGCCCCGGGCGGCCAGCCGGAAGCCGGGACTGCAGGTGCCGCGGAAGCCGAGGGTGTCCCAGTCGCCGGTCCGCTCGACGGTCATGCCGGCGCCGGCGAGGAGCACCAGCACCTGGTCGGCCGCCGCCGCATCCGGCGCGCGGCGGGCGGTCGCCAGGATGTCGTCGGCGTGCTCGCCGTAGGAGATCACCGAGGCCTGCTTCTCGAGCGTGAAGCCGTCGCCCTGCCGGTGCACCGCGCAGAGACTGGTACGCACGTCGCCGCCCACGCCGACCTCGGAGGTCGCGGAGGCGATCAGCCGCTGGCTCTCCACGAGATCCGTCAGATACCGGCGGATCCATCCGGAGCGAAGCCCGTGACGCACCAGACAGATCACCTCGATCTGATGCATCGCGAACACCATCGCCGCCGCCGAGCAGTGGCGGCCCAGGATCTCGGAGACGGCGGCCAGATCGCCGATGCCCGCACCCATTCCGCCCAGTTCCACCGGGACGAACGCGCTCAGCATCCGCTCGCGCCGCAGCGCGTCGATGGCCTCGCGCGGGAAGCGCGCATCACGATCGACCGCGACGGCGGCGGGCCCCGCCACGCCTTCGCCGATCCGCTCTGCGCGGGCGATCAGGTCCGCGGCCAGGGTCCCTGACTCGATTGCGGCGGTGGCCATGCGCGTCAGCCTGCCGCCGGCTTGATGGCGGTCAGCTCCAGAATGGCCTCACGCATTGCGGCCATCGACTCGAACGTCCGGCGGCGGAGCATCCGCTCTGGAAACTCGATGTCGAAGCGCTCCTCGAGCGCGAGCATCAGGTTCACGCTCGCATGCGAACTCAGGCCTGCCTGATAAAGATCCGAGGTGTCCACAAGCGTTTCGACCGGCGCGGGGAGGCGACCATGCTGCCGCAGGACTTCCCTGATGGCTTCAATCATTGGGCGGCCCCTTCGTTCGCAAAGTTTCCTGACGCCACCACAACGGCGGTGGCATACGCCGCCTCGTGGCTCATGCTCAACGACAGCTCCGTCACGCCCGACCGCTCCGCGAGCGCCGCCATCGGGCCATGCAGCACAATGTCACACCAGCCGCCAGGGCTACGGCGCACCTCGACGCTGCGCCAATCAATCGCCTCGTCGGCGGCACGAAGGGCCTTGAATACTGCCTCCTTCGCGGCGAACCGGACCGCGAACCGCTCGGCCGCAGTCCGCGGCTCGGCATCGCAATACGCCGCCTCTGCCGGCGTGAAGAGTCGATTCACGTACCGGCGGCCGAACCGCTCGAGCGACCGGGATACCTCCTCCACATGGACCAGATCGATCCCGACACGAGTGCGCTCCGGCATGCGTAGCACCTTGCGTTCCGCTGCGCGCAGACGGCGTGGCGGGCGTGATGGGACATTCAATCGCGGTCACGTAACCATTGCGAGTCGGGCGGCGCGACGTCAGGGTGTATGGCGATCTCCCCGCAACTGGTCCGCTCCGGTCCGGTGCGTCAGCAATTCCCTTGCCAAAATGATGTTTCGACGCACCTTCCGACGCTCACGCGAGGGAGCGGACATTTGGACGCAGGAAGCGCCGCCGCCACCGGCCCGGTCGAGCATTCGCCGCCCGGTCGGTCGTCTTACGGATGCCGGAAATCCAGGGTTTCCGGTCCAGACGGATGGCGGTATGCTGGATGAGTGTCAATCCAATACATGTCAGGCCGCAGCAGGAATACTTTGAGGTTACGAATCATTCGAGCTCTTCTGAGCGCGGTCGGCTGTATCCTCGCCACCACCGCTGCACTCGCGTGCGACAGGCGGCCAATCAACCCCGCCGCCGCGCTGCCGCGGCCGGGCACTCCGGTTCCACCGTTTGTTGTGGCGCGATACGGCGGGGCCGATTCTGTGCGTGCAGCCGATCTCCGCGGCACGCCAACCATTCTGGCGTTGTGGTCCACGCACTGTCCGTATCAAGGCCCATGGGTAGCCTCGCTCGACAGCCTGGCACGCGCCTATGTACCGCGCGGGG
>JBDTQV010000230.1:0-4109 GCA_039932015.1 Gemmatimonadota bacterium
ACGCAGGAGTTCCAGAACTCGCGCGTGTTGGCCTGATACGCGACGTCGCGCAGCATGCCCACGAGCTTGCCGCCCTTGATCTCGTAGAAGAGCTTGCCGCTGAACTGGAAGTTGTAGCGCTGCTGGTCGATGGAGAACGAGCTGTCGCCGATGATGTAAATGCCCTTGTCGACACCCGCGATCATCTGCGCCGGCGTCAGCGGTGTCTTGCCCGGCCTGAGTGACACGTTCGGCATCCGCTGGAACTGCACGTCGCTCCAGCTCTGCGCGTACGAGCAGCCATCCGACGCGTTCTGGCCGACGATGTGCGCCTGATCGCGCGTCTTCTGGTAGTCCACCAGAATGCCGTCCCTGATCAGCGTCCATTCCCTGGTCTTGACGCCTTCGTCGTCGTACCCGACGGCGCCGAGCGAGTGCGGCTGCGTCTTGTCGGCGACGATCGTGACCTGCGGGCTGCCGTAGTTGAACTTCTTCGACTGCCACTTGTCGAGCGTGAGGAAGCTGGTGCCGGCGTAGTTCGCCTCATAGCCGAGTACGCGATCGAGCTCCGTCGGGTGTCCGGCCGACTCGTGAATCGTGAGCCACGTGTGCGAGGGATCGAGCACGAGATCGTACTTGCCCGCGAGCACCGATTTGGCCGCCTGCTTTTCCTTCGCCTGTGCCGGCGCGAGCTGCACATCTTCCAGCATGTCGTAGTACGCGCCGTATTTCGTCGTCCCTGGCCCCGCATACTTCCCGCTCGGCTTGCCCGACAGATACTCCCAGCTCATTCCCATCGGCGAGCTGAGGGAGCCGCGATTCTCGAATTTGCCCGTCGCCTTGTCGATGACGGTGACGTTGAAGCCGGGGAAGATCCGGTGGATGTCCTGGTCGATGTAGCTGCCGTCTGTCGACGCGAAATACTTCTGTTCGTTGATGAGCGAGATGCGCGAGTTGACGAAGTTGGCGCCGGCCTTGAGCGCCGCCGCGTTCACCGCCATCAGCAGGTCGACCTTCTCGGCGATCGGCACTTCGAATCCATTCTTCTCGATCGGCGTCTTCCAGCTCACGATGCCGTGCCCCTTTTCGGGCGCGAGCTGCACCGGCTCGGTCTGGAACCGGGAATTCGCCTTCGCGATGGCCACCGCTTTGCGCGCCGTTCGGGCCAGTCCGTCGGTGGTGACGTCGTTCGTCGCGGCGAAGCCCCAGGTGCCGTTCGCGATCACCCTGACGCCCGCGCCGTACGATTCGCTGTTGCCGACGCCCTGGATCTTGTTCTCGCGCGCGCTCACGAACTCGCTCAGATACCGTCCGATCCGGACGTCGGCGTACGTTGCGCCGCCGCTCCGGGCAGCGCCGAGGGCGGCATCGGCGAGCTCTTTCTTGTCGCCAGGGGGGATCGGAGTGAGAGCGCCCGTGAGGAACGCAGGGTGCTGGCCGCGGAGCGGCAGGGCGAGGGCGCCGGCCGCCAGGCCGGTCAACTGCAGAAAATCTCGACGTTCCACAGGCGTGCTCCGCTGGTGGTCTCGGGTCGTAAACAGGCGATAAACCGGGGAAGCGAAACGTAACGCCGCTTTCGGGTCTGGTATAGACGGCGTGCCCGCGGGAAAAGTTGCGGAAATGAAAAAGGCGGCAGCCGCGTCATGCGACTGCCGCCTGGTGCCGGCCCGAGTGGGCCGGCCGTTACCGCGTTTACTTGCTCGGGATTGCGACGCAGGCGACGACCCGGTCGCCCGGATTCTCGTGCGCAACTACGATATGCTGGCCGTTCATGATCTGGCTCGCCATGAGGTCGAGCTCGCTGCTCGCCGCCTTGCCGTTGCCTTCCACATCATGCAGGTCGGCAACCTTCGGGCCCGGGGCTGCACAGGTCCCGGTGTGGATCATGGCGTTGTGATCCGCGCTCGAGCTGGTGTTGGCGGGCGAATTCAGGGTCATCGCAACCCGCGTCTTGTTGCCAAGATCGGTGAACGTCACGTTGCCGGTAAAGCCGGAATTGTTCACCGGCATCAGGGCGAACGTCCGGGCCGAGCCCGACGCCATTGCAGCCGAGCCCGACATCGCACCCGAGTTGGACATCGTGCCCGACCCGCTCATGGCGCCGTTGGGCGCTGTCGTGGTCGTGACGGTCGTCGACGTCGATCCGGCGGTGCCGGCGGCCGTCTGTCCGGCCGTACCCGAGGCTGAGTAGCCCATGGTCGTATCGCGCCGCGCCGTCGTATCGGCGCGCGCGGTGGTGGTCGTGGTGACGGTGGTGCCGGTGCTGGCCGAAGGAGCCGGCGTCTCGTAGGTCGTCTTGGAGCAGCCCGCCAGGCCCACGGCGACGGTCAACGCGGCCAGGCCGCTGAATTTCAGGGTACGCATCGGGGTTCCTCGTTATATGTAGAGTCACAGCACGCTGACTTCACCAACAGACGGATAACCTAGGGGATGGGGACGGCGGGTGCTGTGCGCGGGGTCACTTAGAATGTATAAACCATTATTGCGCTTACGCTTACAAAAAAATGCCGCACCCGTTTGGGTGCGGCATTTACGGCGCGCCAGCGGTCAGGAGCCTGTGCGCTCGTCCGGCAGGCGCGACGAGCCGATCGCGCGCACCAGCCGTCCCGCCGGCGTTCCCGAGTCCGCACCGGTGTCGATGAGGCTCGCCACGCGGCGGCGCTCTACCCCGTAATCGCGCGCAGCCTGGGCGTCGCGGAACGTGATCGTCGAATTGGACACTTCATAGCCGCCCTCGTGTGCGCCGAGCACGTCGAGCGCCCCATCGATGGCATCGAGGATGTTGTTGGCGACGCCAGCCATGTCCGGTGATTCGAGCTGCGTCGGCCGATTCTCCCAGACGGCGACCTGCGCCGCGCTCCAGCTGTTCTGGCGCGACAGGAGGTTCATCGAATCACGGTACGTCTGCTCGAGCACCGCCACCCGCTTGCGATACACCCGCAGTACGTTCGTCGCACCGGCGACCGTATTGCGTGCGGCGGCGACACCGCCGGCGCCGAGGCGCGGCGCCGTGAAGAGCGTGCCCAGTCCGGCGAACCGAAGCCCCTTGTCCGCTTCAGCGCGCGCCGCTTCGTAGGCGGCGGCATAGTGCGCGACCAGAACCGCCGCCGTCACGCCGGTCGGACGATCGGACGCGGGACGGTCAGCATCGGAAATCCCGACGGTGCTGATGGCGAACTTCGGTGCTTCCGTGATCGTCGGCGCGACCGCAACCTTCGCTGGCTTCTCCTCCAGCAGCGGCTTGGTGGCCACGATGCTATCGGCCTTGGGCCCATCGCTGCGCGCCCCGAACGACGGCTTGCCATTGGGAATCACCGGCTGCGCGCCATAGCTCGCAGGCGCGGCGATTGCAGCCTTGGCCGGTGGCGCGGAGCGAGAGCGGAATGCGGAGAACGCAGCGCCGCCGCCGAGGAGCACGACCGCCGCCGCGGCAACAATACCGATCGTCATGGTCCGGCCGCGGGGCTGCGTCCCGCCCAGGTACGCGAGCGGCGCGAACGGCTCGTCCAGGGTAGCTGTTGCGGCCTGGCGCTCGGTTTCGGCAATCATGGATTCGAACGCGGGCTGCGACTCGATCACCGGCGGGGCCGGCTGCTCGAACGTCGCGGCCGAAGACGGCCGCGCATAGGGCGAGCGCACCGGCTCGTCGAACAGTGGGCGGAGCGACGCGAGCTCCGGTGCCGGAGCGGCCGCACCGAAGATCGGCTTTGGAGCCGGTGCGTCGAACGACGGCCGCGAAGCTGCCTTCTCGAAAATCGGCGCGGGTGCGACTGCAGCCGGCCCCGCCACAGCGGGCGATTCGCGATATTCCGCCTTGGGCGCCGCCTGCGGCCCCTTGGTCAACGCGATCTTGTAATGAGGATGGAATTCGATCGGAAGCCACTTCGCGCTGGTCTGATGCCAGATACGTGCGCGCGAGCTGATGACGCCGTTGGCGATACCCGCTGCCATCTCGTCGATCGACTTGAAAAGGGCTTCCTCGCCCGGGGCGAGTTCGATGCGATACATAGGCACACTCGAAGTAGTGGCGCGACACGGCGGACGGAAATCCGCGCTCGGCAAAGGCGAGATTCGTGCCGACGTTGGCGCGCAGGCTGTGGCAGTGCCGCAGCTCTCGGACAAGTTGTTGA
>JBDTQV010000231.1:0-4087 GCA_039932015.1 Gemmatimonadota bacterium
AGGACCGGCCGTGCGACGATGGCGTCGCACGGCCACCCTACTCCGCGTGCTGAGGTACGAATGAGGAAAGCGATCTGGTTGGCGGCTGGCTCGTCGGTGCTTGGCGCGGTGCCCGCGCTGGCGCAGGAAGGCGGCGGCTCGCCCAATCCGCTGGCGGTCAACGGCGGCCTGATGATCTGGACCCTGGTGGTATTCGGGCTCCTGCTCTTCGTGCTGCGGAAGTTCGCGTGGCCGGTGTTGCTCGGCGCGGTGCAGGCGCGCGAGAAGGCGCTCGAGGATCAGATCGCCGAGGCGGAGCGGAACCGTGCCGAATCGGCAAAGCTGCTGGAGGAGCACAAGCGGCTGCTAGCCGAGGGCCGGGCTCAGGCGCACGCGCTGATGACCGAAGCCAAGGGAATGGCGGAGAAGGAGCGCGCCGTCGCGATCGAGAAGACCAAGCACGAGCAGGAAGAGCTGCTCGCGCGCGCGCGCCGCGAAATCGTGGCCGAGCGGGACCGCGCGGTGCAGGAGCTCCGGCGTGAGGCGGTGGACCTGTCGCTGGCCGCGGCGTCGAAGTTGATCGGAGAGCGGCTCGACTCCGACACCGACCGCCGGATCGTCACCAGCTACCTCGCCACACTGGAGCCGAACTAGTGAGTGCCGCGACGATCGCGCGGAACTATGCCGAGGCGCTGTTCGATCTCGGCGAGCGGAGCGGTCGGACGGCCGAGTATGCTGATCTGATCGACGCAGTTGCGGCGGCGATCGCCACTTCGCCCGAAGTGCAGGGCGTGCTGATGTCGCCGCGGGTGCCGAAGGCGGCCAAGGCGAAGTTGCTCGAGACGGCGATGGCGGGCTCGCCGCGCGAGTTCGTGCTGTTCCTTCAGGCGGTGGTGCAGCGCGGGCGGCAGGGGCTGCTCCGCGAGATCGCGGTGCAGTATGCGAGCCTCGTGGACATCAAGCTCAACCGGATCCGGGCCGGCGTGACGCTCGCGCGGACGCCGGATCCGGCGATGGTCCGCTCGATCCAGGAGCAGCTGAGCCGGGCAATGGGCAAGGAAGTCATCGCGACGTTCAGCACCGATCCGGCGATCCTCGGCGGGGCAATCGTCCGGATCGGCGAGCGGGTGTACGACGGCTCGATCCGGCGGCGGATGACGAAGCTCCGGCGGCAACTGCTGACGCGCTAGCGCCGGCACTCGATTCGGCTGTTAAGCGACGACTCCGCGGCGACTGCCCCGGGGTCGTTGTTGCAGGATGGGATACGTCGCGCTCTGCGTTTTCGCGCCCGTGCCGAATCGCTATTTGCGCGGTATGTTTCCCGCCGTCGCGTCCGCCGGCTGACGGCCACCTTCAGACAATGAGCCCATGCTGCTGTCATTCGCACTTCTCGCAATCATCGCTCAGCAGCGCGCGGACACCAATCCGCGCGGCGCGTACTGGCAGCAGCAGGTTGCGTACACGATTTCGGCGAGCCTGGATGAGCCGCGCGGTGTGCTGAGCGGGCGGGAAGGAATTGTCTACGTCAATCGTTCGCCGGACACGCTGAGCACGTTCTCGCTGCATCTCTATCTGAATGCGTTCCGGCCGGGTTCGCGCTGGGCTGATGCCGATTCCGCGGAGGGTCGCCGCCGCTTCAATGATCTGAAGGACCCGGATTTCGCGTACAATCACGTCAGCGACGTGCGGATCATGGGGCAGGCAGTCGCGCCCACCTATCCGTTCGCGCCAGACAGCACAATCGTCCGCTTTGATCTGCCGCGCGCGTTGGCACCGGGCGATTCGATGGCGGTGGACATGCAGTGGGACGCGCGTCCCTCCACCACACCGCGTCGCCAGGGCCGCCGAGGGCGGCGCTTCGACTTCGCGCAGTGGTATCCCAAGGTCGTGGTCTATGATCGCTACGGCTGGGAGGAGCATCCGGTGTATCCGGGCGGCGAATTCTATGGCGAATTCGGCACGTTCCTGGTGACGCTCGATGTGCCGGAAGACCAGGTGGTCGGCTCCACCGGTGTCGCGGTGTGCGGAGATCCGGGGTGGGAAAAGGCCAACCGCACGCCGGCGCGGCCGGTCGAATATCAGCGCGACTACTACGGGGTCACCGCCGCGTCGCTGGGCGCTGACTGCGCGAGCCGAGGACCAAATCGCAAGACGATCGTCTGGTATGCGCGCGATGTGCATCATTTTGCGATGTCGCTCAACCCGGACTATCGCTACGAAGGGGGGCGCTTCAACGACGTTGCCGTCCACGTGCTCTATCAGCCGGGCGACGAAACGAGCTGGGGCGGCGGCGTCGCGGTGAAGCGCACCGAGACCGCGCTCGCGTGGCTCGACCAGCTTTACGGGAAGTTCGCGTGGCCGCAGATCACGAACGTGCACCGCATCGAGGGCGGCGGCACCGAGTTCCCGATGATGATCCACGACGGCTCGGCCGATCAGGGGCTGATCGTCCACGAGCTGGGACACAACTATACGATGGGAATTCTCGCCAACAACGAGTGGCGAGAGGGATATCTCGACGAGGGCTTCACCAGTTTCCAGACGACGTGGTTCTGGGAGACGGTCGGACGGCAGGGCGGGTACGAAAATACCGAGACCGGGATCGTGCAGCTCGACCTATCGGGCCGATCGGAGCCGACCAGCCTGGTGAGCGAGTCGTATCGCGATTTCAACACATACAACACGATGATCTATTCGCGCGGCGAGCTGTTCTTCGAGCAGCTGCGCTACATCGTGGGTGACGCGACGATGCGCCGGATCCTGCGCACGTACTACGATCGCTGGCAGTTGAAGCACGTGGACGAGCAGGCATTTCGCTCGGTGGCAGAAGAAGTGTCCGGCCGCGACCTCTCGACGTTTTTCGCACAGTGGCTGCACGCGGTCGAGTTGTACGATTATGCGGTGGGCCGGGTGCAGCGGCACCAATTGCCGGATGGGCGCTGGCGCACGCGGGTCGAAGTGATCCGGCGGGAGCAGGGGCGGATACCGGTCGAGGTCGCAGCTATCGCCGGACATGACACAACGGTGGTGCGCGCCCAGGGAGTGGCGGAGCGCGAGTGGGTCGAGCTGGTGACCGCGGCGCGGCCGGGCACGATCGTGCTCGATCCGCGGGTTCGCACGCACGACTGGAACATGCTGAACAACCGGAAGGTGCTCGGGTTTCAGCCGCTCGCGCTGCTGCTCGGAAAGAGCGTGCCGACGGACTGGTATCTCGATACCTATCTGTCCAAGCAGGTGCGCCGCGATCGGCTGACTGAGGGGCTCGCGCCGGCGGCGTGGTACAACGACGTTGGCGGGCTCACCCTCGGCCTGCGCCTGCGCGAGGACTATCTCGGCATGTTCGAACAGAACCGGCTGCTCGTGAGCGTGGGCACCGGACTCGCCAACCCGGTTGGAGCCGGCGATCGAAAGGATGTCGATTTCGACCTGCGGCTCCGGAATCCGGTGTGGCTCCGCGCGCCCGGCGCATCACAGACATTCGACGCGTTCAAGATCGAGGGCCGCGTGGGTGCGCGCCTCGCGGTCGACCAGACCCGGTGGGACCATCTCGGCTTCGGTGCAACCCATTCGATGGGTGCCTCGGTGATGTGGGTCAGCACGCATCGGTTCGCCTATCTCGATCCAGGCGCGTGGGACAATGCCGGCACACTCGAAGGCGAGCTGCACGACGGAATAAGCGGCCGCAGCGGCAAGTGGCAGCTTGCCGCACGCAGTTCGTTCGGTGGCGGATTCTCCTACGGCAATCCCGGCGCTGGGCTGACCACCGAGCGCCGCTACGACATGCAGGGGTACTTCCGCGGCACCGCGGAGGGAACGGCCAGGCGCAGTCTGGGACGGCGGCTGAACCTGGGACTTCGCCTGTATGCGGCCGCCGCGCTCGCGAAGGACAGCGTGGTGCGGCAGCGCCGGATCTATCTGGCCGGTGCCGATCCCTACGAGCAGATCCACAATCCGTTCACTCGCTCCGTCGGCTCACTGTTCCGGCAGGAGGATGTGCAGTACCATGTGCCGGGTGGCGCCAACCTCCGCGGCTACAACCCGGATGCAACGGCGCGTGCCGCTGTCGCGCTGAATCTCGATCTCGAGCGCGCGGTGGTGAGCCGCCCGC
>JBDTQV010000232.1:0-4071 GCA_039932015.1 Gemmatimonadota bacterium
TGGAGCCGTAGCCGGCGTCGTAGAGCGCGGCACTCACGGTGCGGCCCGCGCGAAGGCCGGCGCGCAGTGCGTCCGCGCGGCGAGTCGCGGCGTAGGCACGCGGCGTCACACCGGTGAGCCGGCGGAACGCGCGCGCGAGCTTTGCGGCGGGTGCACCGACCGTGCGGGCGAGCTCGGGGAGCGGCAGCGGCCTCTCGTCGAGCGTGGCGGCGGCGCGCCGGACGATTTCGGCGTCCGGATCGGCGGCGTCCGGATCAACGGTGTCTGCCGGGCGGCAGCGCAGACAGGCGCGGAACCCGGCGGTGGCGGCGTCAGCGGGGGTGGAAAAGAAGCTGACCTGCGCCGGCGACGGCCGGCGCGAGGGGCAGATGGGCCGGCAGAAAATGCCGGTCGAGTGGACGGCGTACACGAACCGGCCGTTGGCGGCGGGGTCGCGGTCGAGTACCGCCTGCCAGGCGTTCGCCTGGGCGGCGGGGTCGAGCATCGGTGCGAGTGTCATCGGTCGTTTCCTCCTGACCGAAGATGGCAAACGTGGCATGTCCGGGCTATCCGTTTTCCGCAGCCGAACTTACCGGCAGCCGGAGCGCGTCATCGTCGACCGGCCCGGGCTCCAGGTCACGGGCCGCGCGGCCCTCAACGAAGACCGTGGCCGTGCTCTGGCCCACGAGTTTCAGCGCGGTCCCCTCCACAAGCAGCCCGCTCTCCTCGCGAAGGCCCACCACCGCGCGGTCCGGGTTGAGCACCAGAAACTCCTCGAGCCGCTGGCGGCGCGTCTCGCCGCCGTGGTTCGGGATCATCGCGTCGGTGAAGTGCGCGTTGATCTGGAACGGCACCAGCCCGAGCGCCGCGAACGACGGCGGCTCGACCACCGGCATGTCGTTGGTGGTGCAGATGGTGGGGCAGGCGACGTTGGAGCCCGCGCTCCACCCTACATAAGGAAGGCCGGCCCGGACGCGGGCCCGGATCGGGTCCAGCAGGTCGTAGCGATAGAGGCAATCGAGCAGGTGGAAGGTGTTGCCGCCGCCCACGACGATTGCGTCCGCGCCCTCGACGGCGCGAACCGGGTCCGGCGCGTCATGGATCGACTCCACCGCGCAGCCGATCTCGTTGAACGCGGCACGTACGCCGGCTGTGTATTCGCCCCATGGCGTCCGGACCCCGGCGAATGGCACGAAGAGCACCGAGTGGACAGGCCCAAGGAACTCGGCGATGAGCGGGCGCGGCCAGTGCAGGTAGGGCTCGCCCGGAGTGGTCGAATTGCTGAGCAGGAGGAGGCGCGACATTGGCGGAAAGGTACCGGCCGCGGGGGCCGGTCGCCATCCGGTCGCCATCCGGTCGCCGTCAGAAACCCGTTCGGAGCCTCTCGCGGGCTTTCGTCCGGTTTGCCGGACGCGTATTCTCAAGCGCGGCGCTTGCCGCCTTCCCGGGAGAATCATGCATCTCACAGCGCTCGACTGGGCGATCGTCGCCGTATCGATCGTTCTGTCATTCCTGCCCGCCGTGCTGCTGGCCCGGCGGGCGGGCTCGAGTACGGCGGAGTTCTTCACGTCGGGCCGAGCGGCACCGTGGTGGCTGATCGGCGTCTCGATGGTGGCGACGACGTTCAGCACCGACACGCCCAATCTCGTCACCAACCTGATCCGCGAAAAAGGCGTCGCCAACAACTGGCAATGGTGGGCGTTCCTGCTCACCGGCATGGCGACCGTCTTCTTCTACGCGCGGCTCTGGCGCCGATCCGGCGTCCTCACCGACCTCGAGTTCTACGAGATCCGCTACTCCGGGCGCCCCGCAACGTTCGTCCGCGGCTTCCGCGCGATCTACCTCGGCCTGTTCTTCAACTGTGTGATCATGGCATCGGTCAATCTCGCCGCCGCCAAGATCGCGAACGTGATGCTCGGCTGGCCGATGGGCAAGACGCTCCTGATCTGCGCCGGCATCAACATCGCCTTCGCGGCCACATCGGGACTCTGGGGCGTGCTCGTCACCGACTTCATTCAGTTCGGCATCGCGATGGCCGGGTCGTTCGCCGCGGCGTACTTCGCGCTGAAGCAGCCGGAAGTGGGCGGGCTCGCGGGATTGATGAGCCGAGTGGATCCGAAGACGCTGAGCCTGCTGCCGGATTTTGGCGACTGGGGGATGACGCTGTCGGTGCTCATCGTGCCACTCACCGTGCAGTGGTGGTCGGTGTGGTATCCGGGTGCGGAGCCGGGCGGCGGCAGCTATATCGCGCAGCGCATGCTTGCGGCCAAGAGCGAGCGGGACGCACTGGGCGGCACGCTGTTCTTCAACGTGGCGCACTACGCGCTCCGCTCGTGGCCGTGGATCATCGTGGCGCTCGCCTCGACGCTGGTCTTTCCGAATCTTTCCGACATCTCGCGCACCTTTCCGTATGTCGATCCGCATCTGATCGGGCACGACATGGCGTACCCGGCCATGCTCAAGTTCCTCCCGGCGGGATTCCTGGGACTGATGGTGGCGGGGCTGCTCGCCGCCTACGTCTCGACCATCGCGACGCATCTCAACTGGGGCACGTCGTACCTGGTGCACGACTTCTATCGCCGTTTTCTCCGACCGGGTGCCGATGAGCGGCACTACGTGATGGTTGCCCGGGTCATGACCGCCGTGCTGATGGTTCTTGCCGCGCTCACGACATTCGTGCTCGATTCCGCGCGCGCCAGCTTCGAGCTATTGATGTCGGTGGGCGCCGGAACCGGATTGATCTATCTGCTGCGCTGGTTCTGGTGGCGCATCAACGCGTGGGGCGAGATTGCCGCGATGGCCAGCTCGTTCGTCGTGGCGGTGAGCTTCTTCATTGCGGGCAAGATGGGGAACACGACGCCCTCGCACGTGTCGCTGCTCATCACGGTGGCGGTGACGACCGTCGTGTGGCTCACGGTCACGCTGCTCACGGCACCCACCGATCGCGAGACGCTGGTTCGTTTCTATCGGCTCGTGCGTCCGGCCGGCCGAGGCTGGGGGCCGGTGCAGGCGGAAGCGGGTGTGGGTCCGTCGCCGGACAGCATGGCGCAGTCGCTGCTCGGCTGGGTGCTCGGCTGCACGCTCGTCTACAGCGCGCTGTTCGGCACGGGCAGCTTTCTCTACGGGAAGATTCCGCAGGCCATGGTCTGGCTGGTGCTGTTCGTGGTGAGCGCGGTGAGCCTTACGCGCCTGCTCCGCCGCATGTGGGCGACGCCTTCGGCGACGTGACGCACAAGGCCGTCGTGCTCGCGCGCGGACTGGGCACGCGCATGCGGCGGCCGGACCGGGGCGCGACGCTCGGCGCCGGGCAAGAGGGGGCGGCGGCGACGGGCGTCAAGGCAATGATGCCGGTGGGCGACGCGCTCGGAGGACGGCCGTTCATCGATTTCATTCTGAGCGGTTTGGCTGACGCGGGATTCACCAGCGTCTGCCTCGTTATAGGGCCCGAGCACTCGGCGGTGCGTGAGTATTTCACGGGCGACGCGCGTCCGGCGCGAGTGTCGATCGAGTTCGCGGTCCAGGACCGGCCGCTCGGCACTGCCGATGCGGTGCTCGCGGCTGAGGGGTTTGCCGCTGAGGGAGTCGCCGCTGAGGGATTCACTGCGGACGATCGGTTCCTCGTCATCAATTCCGACAACTACTACCCGGTCGAAACACTGACGGCGATGCGCGCGGCCGGCGAGCCGGCGCTCGCTGCGTTTGGGCGCGCGGCGTTGCTCGCTGATGGGCAGATCGCGGCAGAGCGTATCGCCGCGTACGCGCTGATCGAGACCGATGCGGATGGATACCTGCGCCGCATCGTCGAGAAGCCAGACGCCGAGACACTCGCGCGCTTTGGCAGCGCAGCGCGGGTGAGCATGAACTGCTGGCTGTTCGATCGGGCGGTGTTCGATGCGTGCCGCGCGGTGCAACCGTCGCCGCGTGGCGAGCTCGAGCTGCCGCTCGCAGTGCAGCAGGGCCTGGACTCCGGGAAGCTGCGGATTCGGGCGCTTCCCTTCGATGCGCCGGTGCTCGATCTCTCGACGCGCGCCGATGTCGCACAGGTCACGTCGCGTCTCGCGCACCTCGTTCCGCGGCCGTGAGCGAGCGCCG
>JBDTQV010000233.1:0-4056 GCA_039932015.1 Gemmatimonadota bacterium
GCCGCATCGTAGTCACCCACGAAGAGGTGATAAGCGCCGAAGAACAGATGCGCGTCGGCATATTCCGGGTTGAAGTGGAGCGCACGCTGGATGTCCGCGAGCCCGGCCGCAAAGTCGCCAGCGTACAACAGGTGAATCCTGGCGAGTGAGACGTAGGCTTCGGCCAGCGCCGTGTCGAGGCGCACCGCCTTCGTCGCAAGTTCCAGCGCAGGCGGGAACGCATCAATTGGCTTTATCCCGCCGAGGGCGGCGCGCAAGCTGTAGGTGTCGGACAAGCCCGACCATGCCTCGGCGTAAGAAGTGTCGATTCGAAGTGCCGCGTTGAAGTACGTCACGGCGCTGTCGAGCGATGTCATGGTTGGCCGAGTCGCGACCAATCGCCGGCCATTCTGGTAGGCGAGGACCGCCGTCTGGTTTCGTGAGGCGCGCCGATCCCATTCCAGCAGCGTCGCGGCGGGGACCTTGACATCGAGATGGGCGAGAACCTCGGGAGCGACCGAGTCGGCCAACGCCACAACATTCGTGGCGCTGTCCACCAGGTAGTTGTGTTCCCAGATCAGCCCTTCTTCCGAGGCGCGCTGCAATTCCGCGCGAACCTTCAGTTTGCCACCGGCCGGGCGGATGGCGATGGACAGCACCTGCCGCATCTTCAGCGCAGCGGCAATCTCCCGCGGGGCCTTGTGCGCGTCCTGCAAATAGTCCACCGACGTCTGGCCGGCCACTACAATTCCGTGCGCAGCATCGTGCAGCCGCGTGTCGTGCAACCGGGTGACAATCTCGTCCACCAGACCCGACCCAAGTGATGGGTCTGCATGATCAGGGGCCGCGTCGTGAACCGCCATGATGGCGATGCTCGGCTCGGCCCGGTGTGTCAGGAAGTATCCCGACGCGAGCGCGCCGATCCCCAGAACAGCCACGACCGCACGGCGCACCAACGACCCGCGGGACACGCGAGTGTACGCCTTGCCTGTTTCTCCGGTGCCCGCCTTGGTCAACGCAGTTGAGAAGACCGCCATCGTCGTAAACCGATCGGCCGGCGCCTTCTCCAGCGACTTCCGGACGACCGCTTCCACTGCCATCGGCACGCCACGTCGCACCGCGCATATCGACGGCATCGGCTCCATCATTCGGCGGACGATGATCGCCTGCATCGTGGGACCGCGGAACGGTGGCTCGCCGACCAGCATCTCGAACAGCACGCAGCCGAGCGAGAACTGGTCCGAGCGACCGTCGACATTCGGATCGGCCGAGGCCTGCTCGGGACTCATGTATGCCGGTGTGCCAAGGGCCAGGCCGGTCTCGGTCAGGTGCTCGGCGCTGGTCGTCTCGAGCGCCCTTCCGATGCCAAAATCCGCAACGATCACCTCGCCGTTCGCGAGCATGATGTTCTCGGGCTTGATGTCGCGATGGACGACGCGCTGCTCATGCGCATAGCTCAACGCCGAAGCGATGGCGGTGGTGATCGCGATCGCGTCCTCGACCGGTAGCTGCCGTTCGCGGTCGAGGCGCGCGCGCAACGACTCCCCGGTGACGAAGGGCATCACGTAATAGAGGAGGTCGCCGGCCGCGCCCGAGTCGTGGATGGCCAGGATGCGGGGATGATTCAGCGTCGCGGTGAGCTGGATCTCGCGGGCAAATCGTTCGGGGCCGAGCACGGCGGCGAGTTCGGGCCGCAAGACCTTGATCGCCACCGTCCGCTGGTGCTTGAGGTCCCGGGCACGATACACGAACGCCATCCCGCCCCGACCGATTTCCTCCTCGATCGTGTAGTGGCTGGCGAGCGCGGCGCGCAGGACGTCCAAGAGGTCGGCCAAGGTGCCTATGGGGTGGGGGGACGCGGTGCGCGAGCCCTATGAGTATGAGGCTCCCCGACCCGCTCCGCTACTGAACCGACCGTGGCATGCAGTTGGGCAATGGGCTCAAGACGCCCACTGGAAGCAATCACGTGCTCGGCAGCGGCTACGACGGGCTCTACTCGATCTGCCTGCGGGAACACATCGCTGTGGTCTGGCCGCCGGCGGATACATCTGTCACCCCGAGCGCCAGCGAGAGAGCCAACGTTGCACCCGCGTTCCGCGCTCCCTCGTTGCTCGCGTTCCTCGTGGTGACAGCGCCGTCGGCCTTCGACTCTCCAGCTTTAAGCTGATCGCTCTTCGTCACGAACCGTAGACATCCCGGACCAGTTGCTGGAACCGCGGCCGGTCGCGATAGCGCTTGAACGCTGGGTTGCGGCGCAGCATGAAAAGCGACCAGGAATGCTCTGACACCGCTCGGTCGAGCCACTGGAACATCTTCGGCTCGTCGCCCAGCCCGGCATAGATACGGGCGAGAAAGAACCCGTCAACCGGCTGGCCTGCGCGGAACTCCGCCTCCTTCTGGGCAACAAACGTCCGGGCGGCGCCGACGCCTGCGGGGCACCGCGCCCATGCATGGGCAATCTCGAAGGAGGGAGCGCCCCGCGCGGTCGCCGGATCGAGCTGCCGCAATGCCTCGGCGCAGCGGCCGGCCTCGGCATACACTTCACTCAGGTCCGCGCGGGCGAAGACGTATGTGGAATCCTTCCGCAGCGCGCCTCGCAACGCCGTCTCCGCTTCGGCGAGATTGTCCGCGAAGTACAGGGTCGTGCCCAGCCGCGTGTCATAGATCGGAGCGGCGGGATCCAGCCGCATCGCGATCCGGATGGAGGCGGCGGCCGAGTCGAGCTGGTCGACGGCCATATAGTACCAGGCCCGGAACAGGCGGGTGGGCGCCGCCGTCGAATCGAGCGCGATCGCCCGAGAAAATTCAGCCCCCGCGGCGGACCAGTTCCGGTCGTACATCACGTGATTGAAGCCAAGCGTGGCGTGCGGGCTGGCCGTCGTACTGTCCAGCTGAATGGCGCGAAGCGCATCGGCCCTGGCCAGAGACAACGTCGCGCTGGGCTGGTCGGCGAATGCCACCAGTAGGTTTTCCGTGTTGGCCCGGCCGGCCCAGGCCTGCGCATAGCTCGAGTCGAGATTGATGGCCGCGGTGAACAATGTCGCCGCCACCGCGAGCCCTTCAGCGGTGCGGCGTTCTGTCTGGCCACGGGCCTCCACCAGCAGGGCATGCGCTTCGGGGCTGGCGGTCCGGCCCGCGCGGGCCACTGCTGCCTGGGCCTCGCCGGCGCCGGCCAACTGGAGGTCGCCCGCGATTGCCGCCGAAAGCGTATCCTCCAGCGCGTAGAGATCGCTCAGCTTCCGGTCGTACTTGCGCGACCACCGGAGCGCCTGCGTCCGGGCGTCCTGCAGCTGCACCTGGACCCGCACTACGTTGTTCGCCGTATCGACCCGCCCAGTGAGCACCGCATCCACACCCAGCTCGCGCCCGGCCGCCGCCACGTCCATGCCGGCCCTGCGGTACTTGTCCGATGCAGCGACCACGATGGTGAGTCCGGGCATGCGGCTAAGCGCATCATTCAGCTCGAGCGTGAGACCTTCGCTGAAGCTGGTGTTCTGGGTGTCACCATTGGCATTCCGAAAGGGGATCACCGCGATCCGCCGGGCGGGGCCTGGACCAAATTGTGCCGCAGGTCCCGATTCACGGTGGTGCAGGTAGGCCGTCGTTCCTGCTGCGGCGAGGAGCACCAGAGCGGCGATCGCCGCCCCCAGCCAGATCCGACGGCGCGGGCGCGCGGCGGGAGCCGATCCCGCGAACGCCGACTGGAAGGCCGCCGCCGTCGCGAAGCGCTCATCGGGCAGCTTGTGAAGTGCGGTGAGCACCGCCTGACTCAGCGGCGCCGGCACATCGCGCCTCAGCCTGGCGGGTGGCACCGGCTTCTCGGTCAGCACCTTGGCCACGATCGCCTGCGCGTTCGCTCCGGTGAAGGGCGGTGCGCCGGTCAGCATTTCATAGAGGATGACGCCGAGGGCGTACACGTCGGTGCGGGCGTCGATGTTTCGCTGGCCCAGCGCCTGTTCCGGGCTCATATAGTGCGGGGTGCCGATGGACATGCCGGTTGCCGTTGCCCGCTCCGCGGCCGCCGCGCTGAGCGCGATGCCGAAGTCGGCGACGATGGCGCGGCCGTCCTGCAGCAGC
>JBDTQV010000234.1:0-4027 GCA_039932015.1 Gemmatimonadota bacterium
ATTCGCGAGCCGCGCCTGCTCCGCGAGCGTCATGCCGTGGCGCATCGGCACTCGCAGCCGGCCAACAAACGACGTGTACGCAGTGTCGAGCACGTTCCCCTGCACCGCCCCGCCGATCGGATTTGGACGGTCGAGTACGATGACCGGCAGGCCTCGGCGCGCAGCCGCCTTCATCACGTCGACAGTGGTCGAGATGTATGTGTAATATCGAGCGCCCGCATCCTGCAGGTCGACGAGTATGACATCGAGCCCGGCAAGCGTACTGTCCGCCGGAACGGAAGTCCGGCCGTAAAGGCTGTAGATTGGTAGACCGGTTGCCGAATCGATCGAGCTTGCGACACCAGCGCCGGGATCGGCGTTGCCGCGAAAGCCGTGCTCCGGACTGAATAGTGCCACGAGCCGAACGCCGGCGGTGCGCAGCCGCTCGACATCGCTGGTGCCATGTGCATCGACGCCGGTCTGATTGGTAACGAGTCCAACGCGCCGGCCGCGCACGAGTGCCATGCTGTCGGTGACGAGCACCTCGATACCGGGCCGGACACGCACGGCGGCGCCACTGGCCGGTGCCGGCGCCGTGCGCCCAGTGCATCCAATCCAGATCCCAATTCCACTCAGCAGAGCGAGCGTTCTGTGCACGTGAGACCTCTCGTCGTGTTGTTGTTGACCCTCGGCGCCTGTGCCCCGGCGGCGCGTGTCGCCGAAAACGGCCCGGCGCCCGTCACGAGTGACATCGATCGCCTGGTCGATTCGCTTCCGCTCCGCGATCGCATCGCGCAACTCGTCATTCCCTGGATTCCCGGCACCTACGAGCCGTTCGACGGCGATGCGTTTCAGGGCTACGAGCGGTGGGTCGACTCGCTCCACGTCGGCGGCATCATCGTCTCGATCGGATCGCCCCTCGACATCGCCGCGAAGATCAACCGCCTGCAATCGCGGGCGCCGCTGCCGCTGCTGGTCACATCCGATCTCGAGAGCGGCACCACCTTCCGTTTCATCGGCGGCACACCATTCCCGCCAAATATGGGCGTGGGCGCGAGCGGCAGCGAGCTGGACGCCTATCAGGTCGGGCGCGTCACGGCACTCGAAGGCCGGGCGGTCGGCATTCACATGACGTTTGCCCCGGTCGCCGATCTCAACAGCAACCCTGACAACCCCGTCATCAACATCCGCTCGTTTGGCGAGGACCCGCGCGCCGTCTCGCGCCTCGTCGCCGCGAGCGTCAGGGGCGTGCAGGACCACGGCATGTTCGCGACGGCAAAGCATTTCCCCGGGCACGGCGACACCGGCACCGACAGTCACATCCTGTTGCCCACGAGCGACGCGACCTGGGCCCGTCTCGACTCACTTGAGCTCGTTCCGTTCCGCGCGGCGATCGCCGCGGGCGTCACGGCGGTGATGTCCGGACACATCGCGCTCACGACATTCGATTCCGGACAGGTCCGCGCCAGCACGGTGGCCCCGCCTGTGCTCACGGGAATATTGCGCGATTCACTGCATTTCCGCGGCGTCACCATCACCGACGCGCTCAACATGGGAGCGCTCGTCACGCACTACGGCGCAGGAGAAACGGCGGTCCTGGCGTTCCTCGCCGGCGCCGACATTCTGCTGCAGCCGGCCGATCCCTGGGTGACGGTTTCCGCGATGGAAAAAGCGGTGCACGATGGCCGCGTGAGCGAAGCGCAGATCAATCGCTCGCTCCGCCGCGTGCTCGAGCTCAAGCGCGAAGCGGGTATTTTCACCCAGCGCATGGTGTCGCTCGACAGCGTAGCGGATATCGTCGGCCGCGCTGATTTCCAGCGTGCGGCTGCCGACATCGCGGCGCGCTCGATCGTACTCGCCATCGATTCGGCTGGCATCGTCGACAGCCTGCGCGCCGCCCCGCGCAAGCTCACGCTCGTGAGCTACGGGGAAGGTAGCGGCAGCAACGTCGGCACCGCCTTCGCGGCCGAGCTCGGCGCGCAGGGCCACGAGGTCACCCCGGTGCGCCTCACCCCGGCGAGCGGCCCGGCAAGCTACGACTCCGCGCGCGCCGTGCTCGCGCGGAATCCGTACGCGGTATTCGCGATTTCGATCCGGGGCGTCGACCAGCGTGGCACCATGCTGCTCGCCAATTCGATAGCCGCGCTCGTGGACTCGACCGCGCGTCTCCAGCGCACGCTGCTCGTCTCGTTCGGCTCGCCGTACGTCGTGATGCAGTCGCCGCACATTGGCTCGTACCTGCTCGCATGGACCTCCAATGCGCCGAGCGAACGGGCGGCGGCGCGTGCGTTGCAGCGCGCAGCCATCACCGGGCATCTGCCGATTCGCATCCCGCCCCGGTTCATCGTGGGCGACGGGTTGCAGCGGCCCGCAGCTCCGTGAGGCGGCTCGTGGCCGTCGTCGTCGCCGCCTCCCTCGGCGTTGCATGCACCCGCGCGCCCGCCACGCCGGCGCCCGCGACCCGCCTGGGTGCGGCTGACTGGAGTCGCGTCCGGTTCTTTCTCGACTCTGCCGTCGCGGACACCGCCGCCCCTGGCGCCGTGCTCGGTGTGTCGTTCCGTGGCGAGCATCGGTATTACAGCACCGGGCGCCTCGGGCTCGACAATCCGCTGCGCCCCGACTCGAACAGCGTATATGATCTAGCGTCGCTCACCAAGGTGATTGGACTCACCACGGCGGTGATGCTCGCGGTCGACGAAGGGCGCATCAATATCGACGCGCCCATCCAGCGCTACGTGCCCGAGTTCACCGGACCGTACAAGGATATGGTGAGCGTCCGCCACCTGCTTACGCACTCGAGCGGCCTCCGCGCCGGACGTCCGCTCTACCGCGAAACCACCGACCGCGCGGGCGCGCTCGCGCTCGCGGACACCACGCCGCTCGACACGCTCCCCGGTGCGCGCATGACGTACTCGGATCTCGGCGCCATCGTGCTGACGCAGGTGGTCGAGCGCGTCTACGGCATGCGCCTGGATTCGCTGCTCGAGCAACGTGTGTTCGGTCCACTTGGCATGCACTCGACGCGGTATCTGCCGCCGGCAAGCTGGCTCACCCGCATTGCGCCCACAGAGAATGACCCGTGGCGGGGCCGGATGATCTGGGGAGAGGTGCATGATGAAAATGCGTCCCGGCTTGGCGGCGTCTCAGGCCATGCGGGGCTGTTCAGCGACGCCGAAGACCTGCTCACGTTCGCTGACTGGCTGCTGTCCGGCACCGGCGCACCCGGTGCACCGGCACCCTCGCCCGGTGTGCCCGCGCCACCACGCAGTCTCCGCAGCTTCATTCAGCGCCAGCACATTCCGCTGAGCTCGAGCCGAGCCCTTGGCTGGGACACCGCGTTCGGCGAGAGTAGCGCCGGGCATTTGATGGATGCCACGAGCTTTGGCCACACGGGATTCACCGGTACCTCCATCTGGATGGATCCCACCCGCGATCTGGTTGTCGTGCTGCTCAGCAACCGGGTGCACCCCACGCGCGCGAATCAGAAATGGGGACGGGTGCGAAGCGGCACCGCCGATCGCGTCGTCGCGAGCCTCTTTCCCGTTGCAGCGCAGTAACTTGCGTGCTGCCGTACCCGCCGGGCGCCGTTGACACCGGTCGCTGCGTTCGATATTTTTGTGGCACGAACGTTCGCCACCAAGGAGCAGGTATGAGCAGCACCGAGCAGCAGTCGCCGGCCGCAGGGTTTTCGCTCGTCGTCACCGACGCCGCGGCCGCGGAAGTTCGCAAGTTTATCGCCGCCGAAGATGTCCCGGCGGAAACGGCCGGGCTCCGCGTGAGCGTGCTTCCGGGCGGCTGTTCCGGCTTCAAGTACAGCCTCAACATCGAAGACCGCCCGGTCGAAGACGACATGGTCGTCGAGATCAACAGCGTCCGGCTCTTTGTCGACGGCTTCAGCGCACAGTATCTCACCGGCGTCACGATCGACCATACGTCTTCGATGCAGGGCTCCGGCTTCACGTTCAGTAACCCGAACGCCACCGGCGGCTGCGGGTGCGGCTGCATGGGGACCATAAAAAGTGTAAACCCACCCATCTGGTCATGGTCG
>JBDTQV010000235.1:0-4023 GCA_039932015.1 Gemmatimonadota bacterium
TCCGTGAGCGACCGCGTCAGCTGGAGCTGCGCCGTCATCTTGCCGACGTTGCAATCGGTTCCTACGGTGAGCACGACGAGCGGCTGCACCTGCTTGGCCAGCCCCGACGCCACTGGGAGATCCGCAGGAGGCTTCCTCAGATCGCTGATCGTCCGTCCACCGCGATGCGCTTTCTCCGCGAGCACCGGGTCATCGCCGAGGAAAGTGTGGAGTCCGCTGACGATATCGCAGCCGGCGTCGAGTGCCTCGCCGAGCCATGCGTGCCACGCTGCCGGCAACCGCCCGCCCTGCGGCGCGATGCCGATGAGTATGGCATTGGGCTTCCGTTCAAGGCCCTCGGCCATCGAGGCGACTACCGGAATACTTCCCCCAAAGCCGAGCACATTCTGCACGGTTTGGCCGGCCTGGCTTCGATCGAGCACGGCGACGACGCGCTCGGGCAGGTAGCGGATGATCGAATTGGCGGTCTTCGAGGTCATCGGTGCGAAGTCACCATCGGCGATGATCAGGTAGCGTGGTGCGTTCATCGTGTCCGCGTAGCGTCAGGTGAGGCGATGGTGCGGGTCGCATCGAATGGCACGGTTCCCGATGGCGCGCTCGCGCTCACCGGATCGCCATAGACCTCGCCCAGGAGAATGTGCCGAACGAGTACCATGATCACGGCCAGGATGGGCACGGCGACCAGCAGGCCAATCGTGCCGAACAGCCGTCCCATCAGCAGCACGCCGGCGATGGTGAGCACCGGGGGCAGGTTCACCTGGCGCTCCATCACCTTGGGCGCGATCACATTCGCCTCGACCAGATGTACGGCAATGCCGAGCAATGCGACCGCGAGCATTTTCGGTACCCCGTCCGCGCTGAGCGCAAACAGTGCGGGCAGTACGGTGGAGAGCAGCGTACCGAAGAACGGGACGATTGCCGCAATGCCGGCGAAAACGCCAAACGCCAGAAAATACGGCACATGCAGCATCCAGAGTCCGAGCGTCGTCAGCATCCCCAGAATCAGCATCGCGGTGATCTGGCCAATGACCCAGGACCGGAGCGTGGTGCCAAGGTCCGGCAGTATCCGCTGAGCGAGGGGGCGACGGGCCGGTGGAATCAGTGCGATCACACCCCCGATGTAGACGCCCGGCTGCCGCGCGAGGTACAGCGCCATGACGAACACGCTGACGCTCTCGATCGCGACCGTGACCCCCGACTTGAGATAGGGAACGACAGCGCCGCGGAGCGCACCGAAAATTTCACCGATCGACGCGGCGAGCACGCCCGGCGCTCCCTCTGAGGCCGGCGAGCGCCGGAGCAGCGGAAGCCGTTGCGAGAGATCGTTGATGCTCCGATCGAGGTCAGCGAGAAACGATGGAATGTTGATGACAAGGTCCTGCACCTGCTGCGCGACGGCCGGCGCAATCAGGAGCACGATGCCAACTACGGCCCCCAGGGTCAGCAACACCGCGGCGGCGAGCGAGAAGCCGGCGGGAACGCGCAGGCGATTCGCGAGCGCCGACGCCAGCGCGCGCAGGTAGACGCCGAGAATGACGGCCAAAAACACGATCAGCAGTACGTCCGCGGTCCGTACTACCAGCGCAATCAACAAGACGGCGGCCAGGGCCGCCGTCAGGGAGAATACGCGTCGCCGATCGGGATGCTGCGAATCCATCAGCGCGCGGTGCCTTCCTCGCCGTCTTCGACGAACTCTGCATCGTGAATCGTTTCGTTGCCCTTGCCGATCTGGCGCGAAGCGTCGCCGCCACCCGGTCCGAGCATCCCCATCTTGGCCTTGAGCTCGAGCAGCTGCTGGTCCGAGCTGCCCTTGTATTCGAGCACCTCGAACTGCTTCGAGAGCGTGTCGCCAGAGAATTCCTCCTGCAGCTCCGCCGCGGCAATCGCCTTGCGCTCGTTCTGCTCGATCTTCTCGGTCATGCGCTCAAAAGACTCGAACGCGCTCCGGTCCGACATGCCGGACATCGTCTCCTGGATCCGCTGCTGTGCCTCCGCCCGCTTGGCGCGCGCGATCAGGATGTTCTTCTTTCGCTTGGCCTCTTCGATCTTGTCCTGGAGCTGCCGGAGCGAAATCTTGAGCGCGTCGTTGGCCGCCTTGCTCTTGACCCACGTCTCGTGGAGCTGCTGCGCGCCCCCCTGAAATTCGTTGTAGCGCGTAAGCGCCTGCTTCGCGAGATCGTCGCGATTCTGCTCCACCGCCAGCATCGCGCGGTGCTCCCACTCTTCCGCCTGTTTCTTCATCGATTCAGCGTCGGACTGGAGCTTCTTCTCGTCGGCAATGGCGCCGGCAACCTCCTGCTTCGCCTTCGCGAGCTGACCCTTCATGTCGATGATCAGCTGGTTGAGCATCTTCTCCGGGTTTTCCGCCCGGGAGATGAGGTCGTTGATGTTCGACCGGAAGACGGTCGAGAAGCGATCGAAGATGCCCATTTACTTCTCCCGGTAGGGTGCCAGCGCGCCCATGTGGGACGCGAGCGCCAGCGTCACGGAGTCGAAGCTCGCCTCGAACTCATTGTAGTCCAGATTTTCCAGCTCGAGCGTATCGGTGAGCACAATATGATCGCCTTCGAGCCCGTAGGATCCGTGCACGAGATCCCGCGCGTTGAACTCGAGAAGCTGGCGGAACAGCTCGCCCTGCCGTGGTTCCCCCGCGGGCAGCTCCATCACCCGCACCCGAAGCAATATTACCGGCGGCGCAAAATGCACCACGACTTCCGCGCCGTCGGGCGTGCGGGTCAGCCAGAGGTTCGGCTCGACTTCCGTCACCGTCAGGCTACCGCTGTCGAGGCGGTCCAGCCAGGATTGAATGTCGTCGCGTGTGATCATCGGAGCTCCGCGTCCGGGAGTGCCGGCGGCGACGGCCGCCGGCGTGGGCCAGAATCTAACCGCATGAATGCGCTGTCGGCACGCTCAGCGCCGCTCGATCGGCAGCGATTGATCGGCTCGTTGCGTGAGCAGCCGCTCGGCGAAATCGAGGCGCTCCTCGATCTCCTGCATCCGCATCTGGCCGTGCTCGAGCTCAGCCAGACGCTGCTCCAGATCTTCTACTCTCAGCGCGGCTAACTCCCCGGTCGACTCGACCGGCAACTTCAGCAGCGCGAAGTGCCGCCGGATCGCGAGGACGATCAGGGAGACCAGGAAGACTGCCATGACCGGCGCATCGGACGGCTTGGGGGCGCTGCTGTCAACGATGCCCGCCACGAGCCCGGTGAGCACCAGCTGAATGACCAGATCGATACCACCGATGCCAAACCATTTCCGCATTGTCAGCTGCCTCCCACCCGCGGCGCTTCGGCCCGCCCCTGTATCAGAATGCGCTCAGTGAAATCGACCCTCTCTTCGAGCTCGGCCATCCGGCCGTGGCCGGCTTCGAGCTCATTCACCCGCGCTCGCAGCTCCTCGATCTCTCCGACGAGCGCCGGATCGCCGGCTGACCTGCCCTCCAGCCGCCGGGCAAACGCCCGCACCAGCGGCCACAGAATGATCGTTGCGGCGACGAGACTGGCGAGCACGATCAGGAATACTGCAGGCGGCATATGTTCTGCCCCGCCCGTTTGAAACACGGTGATTGGCAGCGCGGGCGGCGCGGGCGGCGCCGGCGGCGCAGGTATTTGTGGCAGCATCAATGGAGGCTCCTCGACGATTCGGCCTGTTCGGCATCGCGACCGCGCGAGAGCAGCCGCTCGGTGAAATCCACGCGGTCCTCCAGCTCCGCCATGCGGAGCTGCACCGCTTCGAGATCATGGACCCGGCGCTCGAGCAGCTCGACTCGCTCGGTATCAGCGCCTTCGGCATGGCCGCCCTCGATCCGGCGCGCGAGCGCGCGCCCGACCGGCGAGCGGAGCACCAGCAGTAGCGTGGCGGCGCCAAGGGTCGCCAGGCTGAAAATGGCAATTGCCGCAGCTTCGGGACTCATGTGTGGGGTGCCTCCCTGATCCGGTCCACTTCACGCGGCTGGGCCAGCAAACGCTCGGTGAAGTCGACACGCTCCTGCAACTCCCCGACGTCGACGCGGAGGGACTG
>JBDTQV010000236.1:0-4006 GCA_039932015.1 Gemmatimonadota bacterium
TCTCATTCAGCAGGCGGCCGAACATCTTGGGCCACCAGTAGTAGGCGCCGCCGGTAAGTGCGAAGATGCTGCCGCCAAAGAGCACGTAGTGAAAGTGCGCCACGACGAAGTAGGTGTCGGTCTGCTGCAGGTCCGCCGGGGGCGATGCGTGCATGACGCCCGAGAGGCCGCCGATGATGAACATGGCGATAAAGCCAAGGGCGAAGTACATCGGCGTTTTGAACTGAATCGATCCGCCCCAGATGGTGCCGATCCAGTTGAAGATCTTCACCCCGGTCGGTACCGCGATCAGCATGGTCGAGAGCGAGAACACCGTATCCGCGATCGGGCCCATGCCGGTCGAGAACATGTGGTGCGACCAGACGCCGAAGCCCAGAAACGCGATGAACACGCCCGAAAACACCATCGCCGCGTAGCCGAAGAGCGGCTTCCGCGAGAAGACCGGAAGAATCTCCGATACGATGCCGAACGACGGCAGGATCAGGATGTAGACCTCGGGATGCCCGAAGATCCAGAACAGGTGCTGCCAGAGGAGCGGGTCGCCGCCGCCCTGCGGCACGAAGAAGTGCGTGCCGAAGAACCGGTCGAACATCAGCAGGATGAGCGCGACCGTGATCACCGGAAAGGCGAGCAGGATCAGCACCTGCGTGATGAAGCTCATCCACACGAACATCGGCATGCGCATCAGCTTCATGCCCGGCGCCCGCAGGTTGAGCACCGTGACGAAGAAGTTGACGCCGGCCGCGAGCGATGCGATGCCCAGGATCTGCAGGCCAAGCATCCAGAAGTCGACGTTGAGGCCCGGCGAGAACTGCCGCGAGGTCAGGTTGGCGTAGCCGAACCAGCCCTGGTTGGGCGCCGCGCCGAACAGGAAGCTCGAGTTCAGGAACAGGCCGCCGAACAGGAACACCCAGTAGCTGAACGCATTGAGCCGCGGAAACGCGACGTCGCGCGCGCCGATCAGCAGCGGGATGAAGAAGTTGAAGTACATCGCGCTGAGCGGCATGACGGCGAGGAAGATCATCGTCGTGCCATGCATCGTGAACAGCTGGTTGTAGAGGTCCGGCGAGAGGAACGTATTGTCCGGCCGGCCCAGCTGGATGCGCATCAGCAGCGCTTCGAGCCCGCCGAGCAGGAAGAAGAAGAAGGCCGTGGCACCGTAAAGGATCCCGATCCGCTTGTGGTCGACGGTCGTGATCCAGCTCCAGAGCCCGGTCGTGGAGTGCGGGGCGGTGGCGGCGTGGGCGTGGTCTACTGCCGTGGTTGCCATTCGTGGCCTCTACTTGTGCGTGCGCAGATACTGCGCGAGCGTGCGGGCGTCCTGCTCGCTGAGATGCAGGTTCGGCATGAGCACGCCGACCTTCACGGCCTGTGGGTTATGAATCCAGCGAGCCAGATTTTCATCGGTATTGAGCAGCGTGCCGGCCGCGATGTACCGCCGGCTTCCGACGTTGGCGAGGTTCGGTCCGATCAGGCCCTTGCTCGTCGACATGGCGTTGAGCGCGTGACACCCGACGCAGCCCTTGGCCGCGAACAGCTTCGCGCCCGCCAGCGTGTCGTTGCCGGCCGCGGGAGGCGCGGTTTGCGTAGCCGCCGCCGGTGTCTGCGCCGCGAGCGAGGCGGTCCGCACCGGCCCGCCCGACGACGCCCGGCGGCTGGTGTCCGTCGCTGCTGGGGCGACCGGCGCCGCCGGCACCGGTGCCGTGGCTTTCAACCCGCTCACGTACGCGTCGAACTCGCCCTGCGTCTGCGACACGACGTGGAACGCCATCTTCCCATGCTGCACGCCGCAGAATTCGGCGCACTGGCCGGGGTAGAAGCCGGTCGAATCGGCGCGGAACCAGAGTGTATTGGTGCGATTGGGGAACACGTCGCGCTTGGCCGCGAACTGCGGCATCCAGAAGCTGTGGAGCACGTCGAAGGCGCGCATCTTGAGCGCCACCGTCCGGCCCACCGGCACGTGCAGCTCGTTGGCCGTCACGACTCCGTACTCGGGGTACCGGAATTCCCACCACCACTGGTGCCCCGTCACCTCGACCACGAGAACGTCCTTGCCACGCGGCTGCTCGTAGGTCCGGAAGATCGCGCGCACCGTCGGCACCGCGATCATCGCGAGAATCAGCGCCGGGATCGCCGTCCAGAGGATCTCGAGGGTCGTGTTTCCGTGCGTCTGGGCCGGCTCAGGATCGTTCGGCTTGCCGCGATACCGCACGATTGCCCAGACGAGCGCGCCTTCCACCAGCACGAACACGCCGGCAGCCCAGTATACGGTGTTCATGAAGACACCGTCGATCATGCGGGCAAAATCCGCCTTTGGCTGGAGCGTGCTCTGGGGGTAGTTGCCCCCGCACGATGCGAGCAGCACCGCCACAACCAGCAGCAGCGGCGCCACTCGCATCACCCGCCGCACGCCGGCGGCTCTGGAGACCATCACGCGGAATTCCTGTCGGGAGAGGACATGCGAGCCCGGAGAATAAGTCGCGGAGACTTTAGCCACTTCCGGGCCCGAAATCAAGCAAAAACGCGGTGGGCAACACGTCGCGCCTATCTCACCACCAGATCGAACGGAACGGCACCCTCCACCGGATAAATATAGTGCCACCACTCCTGGTCGTAGTTGGTGAACCCTTCGCGCGCCATCGCCTGGCCCAGCCGATCACGGTTGGCGCGCGCCAGCCCGGTCGCATTCGCCGTGTGTGCCGCGGCGGAAAAGGTATCGAAGGCGGTCCCCATCTCGAGCGGCTTGCCGGTTTGCAGATCCCGCAGCGTCAGATCGACGGCAACACCCATGTTGTGCCGGCTCCGTCGCGCGACGTACCCCTGCTCGAGCACCCACGTGTTTCCCGTGCGCTCCGCCCAGCCGACCATGGCGAGCGTGGCGCGCACGGGCCGATACCCATCGTACACCAGCAGCCCAAGGCCTTCGGCGCGGAGACCGGCCTGCACCCGCGCCAGTGCGGCGGCCGCCTCGCGCCGAAGCAGTGCGCGGTTCGCCTCGTATCCGGGCAGCACCGCGCCGGTGAAGTTGTTTGTCGTAGCGTAGCGTGCCTCCACGCCGATCGTACTGTCCGCCGTGCGCACATCGACCAGCAATGACTCGGCCCGAGCGTCGCTCGCGATCGGCAGGGGCGCCGCGTTCGCGACCGATGCGGGGCTCGGCCGGCCGCACGCCGCCATTGCGGTCCCCAGCACGAGTGCCAGCGCCGCGCGATAGACAGCCTGACCCATGATGACTCCCGGCAAGAAAGTGGCTACAGCGCCGGCGCTGGAAGCGCCACGAGCACCGCGGTCGTCGCCAGCAACAGCGCGCCGATGATGAGCTCCGTCGTAGCGGATACGCTGAGCCGCCGCGCTCCAGGCTCTGCCCCGAGCGCGGGACGAACGCGGAGCCAATTGTACGCGCCGAGCGCTCCAACGCCTGTGAGCAGTAACACCTTCACGAGCAACGCGCGCCCGTAGCTCGTAGTCCAGAGGGCTGCGAGTGAGCCGAGGTCGAGCCACGCCAGCACGATACCCAGCCCCACCGCGGTGCCGGCACCGGCCAGCGCGAGCGGAGAGTACGCGTGCACCAGCGCCGCAACGACGCGCTCCCGCTCCTGGCGGAACTCGCCGCGCGTGGCACCGAGCGCCGTCACGAGCAGTACGAAGAGCGTACCGAGCCAGACGCCGCCGCCCAGCAGGTGCAGGGCGTGCAGCGCGAGCCCGGCGGCGACGCCCCACGCATGCTCCACTGCGTGCCCGGTGAGCGGTTCCGTCAGCACGGAAGCACCTGCCGCCGCGGAGGCCATCACCCAACCCGCGCGCCCCGCGCGCGCGAGCCCGAACCCAACGACCAGCGCCACTGCCGCAGTCGTCTGCATGGCCCACCGACCGCCCCAGCTCGAGACGCCGCCGAACCAGTCGGTGACCGAACCCCACGTGAACGCGTCTCCCGGGTCGAGCGCCGAGCGGGCCTGGAAGTACATGCGGAAGAGGCATGTGAGGACGAGCGCGGCGGCCGCCGCCG
>JBDTQV010000237.1:0-3965 GCA_039932015.1 Gemmatimonadota bacterium
AGGCGCTGACACAGCTTTGCTTCATGGAAACGTCCTCCAAAGGCGTGAACCTGCAACATACTGCCAGCTTGGAGCGGGGGCGCGTGCGCCTCCCCCCGGGGCTATGACGCCCTGCTACGGGATGCGACTGCGTGGAAATGCGACTTCGATATCAGAGGAATTGCTGCCTGCATTGGATACCGGATGACGATGAAATCGGTGTACACAGGAGTCGGCCATGGGCGGGTCGACACGTCCAATATGGGGCGCCCCAAATGAGGTGTCAAGGAACGAACACCGGTATGCAACATTCCGGTGACCGTTCGGTAACTCTCTGAAACCCTGCTGGTTGCGCGATGGAACACTGAATCCCGCACGCCGGTGTGATCCGGCGGTGCATCGATTCACGACGGTTGCAAATATGCTGCACCTGTGACCGGGCGGGTGCGGCGCGCGTATACTAAGGAGCGCTCGGATGTTTGCAAAGGGGTCAACGCGTGATCAGCGCCAGCTGCGGCTCCGCCGGCGTCACCGTCGGACCCTCCGGTCCCCAATACATATTGATCTCGCTTCGCACGCCGAATTCGCCCGGCAGGTAAATCCCCGGCTCCACCGAGAACCCAACACCCGGCACCAGCCTTCGATCATCATGCGTCTCGTAGTCGTCGAGGTGCGGCCCCGATCCGTGCAGGTCACGATCGATCGAGTGCCCCGTGCGGTGCACGAACCACTCGCCGAAGCCGGCCCGCTCGATCACGCCGCGCGCCGCGCGATCGCCCTCGTATCCCGCGACCGCCCGCCCTGATCGTGCCCCGTCCTGCACCGCCTTCACCGCTGCGTCCCGTGCGTCCCGCACGGTGGCCCATACGGTCTCGACCCGGTCGGGCGGGTGGCTCCCGCTGAAGCCCATCCAGGTCTGATCCGCAAACACCGACTGCAGCGACCGCCCGGCCCAGAGATCCAGCAGCACCACCTCGTCGTGTCCCAGCGTGCGGTCGCGCCCCGCGTGCGGCTCATAGTGCGGATTCGCCGCGTTCGGTCCGAATCCCACGATCGGCAGCGTGTCCAGCACCAGGCCTCCGGCCTCGATTGCCGCCACCACCCGCGCCTGCAGGGCCGTCTCCGTGAGACCGGTCCCGCCTTCGTGCACCGCCCGCGCGAGCTCGGTACGCGCGACCGTCGCCAGCACTTCCGCGGCCGCCCGGTGATCGGCCAGGTCCGCTGGCGACCAGCGCGCCGCGAATGTCGTGACCAGCGGCCCCGACGGCACGATGGTGGCACCCAGCCGGGTAAGCAGCTGGACCACACCATACGGGACACGGTCGAGGTAGGGCACCGCATCGTCGGGCGAGATCTCCATCGCCAGCGTCCGCCCAGCCACGAGCGGGCCTAATGCGGCATGCAGCTCCTCCCACCGCGCGTAGGGCACCACCCGCCCGGGAAATCCTTCCAGTGGCTGCAGCTCGATCTTGTGCGCGACCGCGACCGGCTCTCCCTCCGCCGGCAGCAGCACGAAGATGCGCCGCGACCCCATCCCGCCCAGGCCGAGGACGCGACCGGCCACCGGATTGACGCCGTGAAAATCGAACAGCAGCCATCCGTCGGCGCCCGCCGCCGCGAGCCCTTCGCGCAGCGCATCCCGATCGAAGTTCTCGAGCGTCATTCGTAGACCTCTGCGGTCGCGGCGCGCCACAGGCACGCGGCCTCGCCGCGCGCGCGACAGGATTCGTGACGCATGGTTCCCTCGAAGCCGGTGAGCGTGCGCAGCACTTCCGTGAAAGCCGCTGCATAAAATCCGCATGCCGCGCCGTCGGGCCAGGCCGCCACCGACAGGGGTTCGTCCACCCGCACCTCGGCGCTCCCGCCCGGCGTCCGGAGCTCCCCGGCAAACGCCGCGCGGGTCACCCGGCGCGCCGCGCGAGTCGCGATGCGGCGGCCCATTCCACTCGGCGCCACTTTCATCAGCGCCTGCGTGGGCGCGTTGCGCACCGCATAGCGAGCCGCACGCCGCCCCGCATCGGCGAACACGAGTGCCGAGTCCGGCCGGCGTCCCACGAGACGAAAGACACTCAGCGCTTCATCGGTGCCGACGGTGCCGTCACGCTCCATGCTCGCACGATAACGATCGATCTGTGCCGCGACCGTGGCGCTCAGGCCCAGGCGCTTGGTCACGGTCTCGGGCGCGAGCTCCTCGAGGCCATCCTCGACGGGCGTGTCGAGGTTGCGAATCGCTTCGAGCAGACTCAGCGGAAAGAAGGCAGGAATGTCGACGGTGGTCACGAGTTCGGGGCGGATGTGAGTGCAGCGCGATCGGCGCGGAACATACAGCGCGCTGCACGGGCCAGCCAGTGGCGACTTGCGCCGCTCTCGCGCTCTGCGGACATTCCGCCATGACCGACGTCGTGCGGGAACCCGGCTCGTTCGAGCGCGAGGCGCTGCCCCACCTCGACACGCTCTATCGCGTGGCGCTGCGTCTGGGTGGTGACGAGAGCCGGGCCGAAGATCTCGTGCAGGAAACGATGCTGAAGGCGTTTCGCGCCTGGGGACAATTTCGGCCCGGCACCAACGCGCGCGCGTGGCTCATCACCATCCTGCGAAACACGTTCATCAATGAGTATCGGCGGCAGCGGCGCGAACCGGTGCCGGTGGACATCGACGTGGTGGAGCCCTACATCGCGCGCCCGGCCGGGCCGGACACCGACCCAGAGGGCTCGTTCTTCAGCAAGATCGTCGACGCCAAAGTGCTCGAGGCGGTCGATCACCTGCCGCCGGAATTTCGCGAGGCGCTGGTGCTCAGTGACATGGAAGGACTCAGCTACGCCGAGATCGCCGAATCGCTGCAGGTGCCGATCGGGACTGTGAAATCACGGCTCTTCCGCGCGCGCCGGCTCCTGCAGCACCAGCTCTATGATCACGCGGTCGAAATGGGATACATCAAGGCGCGGGAGGATCGGTGAGCGACGAACTCGACGGCGTGCCGGCGGAAATCGATTGCGCGGAAGCGCTCGTCCAACTGCAGGACTATCTGAAGCGCGAGCTGACGGCCGACACCGCCGAGCGGATCCGGCTGCACGTCCAGCGCTGCGGGCACTGCTTTGGCCAGCTCCGGTTCGAGGAGCAGTTCCTGCAGCTGCTCCACACCCGCGGCGCCGACGTGCGCTGCCCCGACGCGCTCCGCCTCCGCATCACCGACGCGCTTCGCACCGAGGCCGCCGACAACTAGGTGGTGCCGACGCTCGCAGCGGCCATCGCGGGAGCGGTCGCGGCGCTCGCCTGGGCCGCGGGAACGCTGACGGCGCGCGGCGCACTCGCCGCCTGGAGTGTGGGGTTCCTGGTTCTTGCGGGAACCGGGTGGGCAGGCGGCGCGGTGCTGGCCGCCTTTTTCGTCTCCAGCAACGCCGTCTCACGCCTCGCGCGGGTTCCCGCCGGGCTGGATCCGAAAGGGAACCGTCGCGATGCGCTGCAGGTATATGCCAATGGTGGCGTCGCCGCGACGGCGGCGCTCGGCGCACTCACGGGTGTGATGGCGGGCGATACCGCGTTTGCCCTCGTGACCTGTGCCCTGGCCGCCGCCGCGGCCGACACATGGGCCAGCTCGTTCGGCTCGCGGAGCCGGCACCCGCCGCGCCACCTCCTGACCGGCCGCGCGGTTCCAGCGGGCACGAGCGGCGGCGTGTCGTGGGCCGGGACGGCCGGTGGCCTGGCCGGCGCCGCGGTGGTCGGAGCCGTGGCCGCGCTCACCGGTCACAGCGCACTGCTTCCGGCCGCCACTATTATTGGCGTGACAGGCATGCTCGCGGATTCCGCCCTTGGCGCCACAGTGCAGGGGCGGTTTCGCTGTCCCCATTGCAGCGAGGCGAGTGAGTGGCCGCGGCATCGCTGCGGCGCACCGACGACACTAACGGGAGGCTGGCGCTGGCTCAGCAACGACGGGGTGAACGCGATCGCGACCGCGTGTGCGGCGGCTGCGGCGTGGCTCGCCTGGC
>JBDTQV010000238.1:0-3946 GCA_039932015.1 Gemmatimonadota bacterium
TCCTTCTCAGCGGCAGGTGCCGCCCCTCGAGGACTCATGGCCACGCCCGTCACCGGCACGGCGCCGGCAGTCCGGCTCACGTCGCTTTCGCACGGCGGCGGCTGCGCCTGCAAGCTGAGCAGCGCCGAGCTCGCGCAGGTGCTGCGTCATCTGCCGGCCATCGAGCATGCCAATGTACTGGTGGATGCGGCCACCCGGGACGATGCCGCGGTCTATCTCATTGCGCCCGACCGGGCTCTGGTCGCCACGCTCGATTTCTTCACGCCCATTCTCGACGACCCTGCAGCGTGGGGCGCGGTTGCCGCCGCCAATGCGCTGAGCGACGTGTACGCGATGGGCGGTACGCCGCTGTTCGCGCTCAACATCGTCGCGTGGCCGCGCACGGCACTGCCGTTCGAGATGCTCGGCGAAGTGCTCCGCGGCGCGGCCGAAGTGGCACAGCGCGCGCACTGCCTCATGCTCGGCGGGCATTCGATCGACGACGCGGAGCCGAAGTTCGGCATGGTGATCATCGGTGAAGTGCACCCCGACCAGATGCTCACCAACGCCGGCGCCTGTGCCGGTGACATCCTCGTGCTCACCAAGCCCCTCGGCACCGGAATCCTGTCGACCGCGCTCAAGCGGGACGCGCTGCTCGAGAGCGGCATGCGCGAAGCCGTCGCGTCGATGACCACGCTGAACGACGGCGCCGCGCGCGCGGCACTCCGGATCGGCGTGAGTGCCGCGACCGATGTGACCGGCTTCGGGCTGATCGGGCACCTGTCGCACATTCTCGAAGCCAGCGGCGTCGCGGCCGAGCTCTCGTTCGATGCGCTGCCGCTGCTGCCACACGCCGCCAAGCTCGCCTCGCGCGGCTTCATCTCGGGCGGCACGCGCCGAAATCTCGAAGCGGCCACCAAGGTGACCTGGGACGCCGATCTCACCGAGAGCGAGCGGCTGCTGTGCACCGACGCGCAGACGTCGGGCGGGCTGTTGCTGGCGGTCCCGGCGGAGCATCACGCGGCACTGGTCGCCGCGTTGCGCGAGGAGCAGGTGCCGGCCGTGGCGACGATCGGACGACTGGTGGCGGGCGAGCGCGGCGCAATTCACGTGCAGCGAGCGGCGGCGTGAACGCTGATGGCCCCCGAATGCGGCGCGCGCTTGGAGCGGCGGTGACGCTCGCAGCCGCGCTCGCAACGGCAGCCGCGTGCGCCGGCGATCAGCCATCGGGAGATGCGCCGCGCGATCCGCCGGGCGGTGGCGCCGCCCCATCGCTCGCCGGCGTCGAGCTGTTCCCGTCCGACAACGCCTGGAATATGCCGGTCGACGCTGCGCCGGTGGACCCTGCCTCCGATCTGCTCATCGCGAGCATTGGGCGCGATACACACCTGCATCCGGATTTTGGTGCCAACTACGGCGGCGGCCCCTTTGGCATCCCCTACGTCGTGGTGAGCGGCGGTCAGGTCAGGGTGCCGGTGACGTTCGACTATGCCGACGAGAGCGACGCCGGCCCGTATCCAATTCCGCCCGATGCGCCAGTCGAAGGTGGCGCCGCGTCGACCGGAGATCGCCATGTGATCGTGGTCGACCGCGACGCGCGAAAGCTCTATGAACTGTTCGACGCGCATCGCGCCGGGGCCGGCTGGAGTGCGGGTTCGGGGGCGACGTTCGACCTTGCGTCCAACGCCCAGCGTCCCGCTGGATGGACGTCGGCGGACGCGGCGGGTCTTCCGATCTTGCCGGGACTCGTGCGGTACGACGAGGTGGTCGAGCGCGGCGAGATCCGCCACGCGCTGCGCTTCACCGTGAGCCGGACGCGCCGCGCATATGTCTCCCCCGCGCGCCATTTCGCGAGCAGCAGCACGAGTGCCTCGCTCCCGCCCATGGGCATGCGGGTTCGCCTCAAGCAGAGCTTTGACATCAGCGGATATCCGCCGTCGGCGCGCGTGATTCTCACGGCGCTCAAGCGTTACGGAATGATCGTGGCGGACAATGGAAGCAATTGGTACGTATCGGGCGCTCCGGACGCGCGGTGGCTCGACGATGAGCTGAACGCTCTCAAGGCGGTGATTGGGGGCGATTTTGAAGTGGTGCAGATGGGGGCCGTGACGACCGACTGAATCACGCACCAACTACGGCGCTGCTTCGAATTCGGCGAGCGCGCGCTCCAGTTCGGTTTGCAACCGGACCTTCACCGAATCCTCCGCGAACGAGTACGCAATCGAATTCCGCACCGCCGTGCGCAACTCTCCGTAACTGATCCGCTGGTCCTGAACTGCCCGAAGCATTTCGTGCGTCAGGCTCGAACGCGAGACGCCTTCGTCATCGGTGGCGAAGGCCACTGGCACGCCGGCCGCGAGGTACGCCCTGAGTGGATGCCGGTCGCCGCGAACGCCCAGGATCACGTCGTTGCTGGTAAGGCCGATCTCCACCAGGACGCCTCGGCTCGCCATCAGCCGGAGCAGCCCGGCGGGATCGGGGTCTCGCAGCAGATCCACGCCATGACCGATGCGGCGCGCACCGGCGACACGAATCGACTCACGGATGTGCGACCGCGGCGCGGCACTCCCAACCAGCGTGTCGGAGAGCTCGCCCGCATGCAGCGAGATGTTCATGCGCGGTCGACCGCCGTGCAGGTACTCGATCATGCGCATATGCAGCGGGAAGTCGCGCATCGCAACCGCGCCATCCTCGGCGGCGACGAGATTCAGGCCCACCACCCGTGAGTCCAGTTCCGCCAGCTCGAAACCGGTGACGATCTGGGCAAATACCTCTGCCGGCGGAAGCGCCCGTATGACCTGGTACAGATACCGTACGACGACGCGACAACCCGGCTCGGCGCCGACGTCATCACAATGCAGCAGAGTTCGGCGCCGAGTCTCGGCACTATCCAGTCGCGCGGTGACGACGCGCAGTGAATCACGCAATCCGAGCTGGGCCAGCCGCCGGCGCGCGGCGCCGAAGTCTCCGTTCCACACGATCTGTCGCGCGAGACGATTGGCGATGCCCTCGTCGAGCGTCACCATCAGCTCGAGATAGCTGACGCGTTGCGCGCCCGCATGCGCCGTCGCTTCGGCGAGCATGTCGCCCAGTCGGCCGCGCGTAGCGGGGCCAAACTTGCCGAAGGTAGCGAAGAAGTGATCGTGCCCGGTCCCGTTTCCCGGCCGCCAGCCGCGCGTGGACCATGCGTCGATTGCGGTGTTTGCCAGCGCCGGGTCGGTGACGAGCGCGCGCGCCGAGACGCTGCTGTCGCCGCACGGCGGCGGAGTGAGTGACGCGCGAGCGGACACGTAGCAGAGCCCGTCAGCCGCTGCCCAGCGGACATAACTCTCGGCGCGAATCGCGCCGCTCAGATGCGAGTGGAGGTCTCCACCCTTCGGCAGGTGCGCAAGCAGCGCGAGAACGGCCACCGAATCGCCGCGCGCAGCGGCGAAGCGGGCGTCGATCGTCGCGACGCGCCCCGGTGCGGGTGAGGGCGCAGGTGGGCGAGCCGGTCCACATGCGGCGAGCGACAGCGTCACCACCGTCCAACGAGCTGTCGCGTACACTGCGTTCCCTCCATTCACGCGAATTTCGTCACCTACTTTGCCCGTTTCGGCTTCGCTTTTCGGCGGGAGTGATTGAACGCGATCGCCTCACGGACGAGCGCCTTGAATGCGACGGCTTCGAGCTCCTCGCCTTCGTGGATGTCGATCGCACGCCGCGTATTTCCCTCGAGACTCGCATTGAACAGCGTCGACGGATCTTTCAGCGCCGCGCCTTTCGCGAACGTCAGCTTCACGGCGGCCTTGTACGTCTCGCCGGTACAGATGATCCCGTCGTGCGACCAGACTGGGGTACCCATCCATTTCCATTCCTCCACGACTGCGGGATCCGCCTCGTGGATCAGCGTGCGCATCCTCCTCAAGGTTTCTCCGCGCCAATCGCCGAGCTCAGCGATGCGTTCATCGATCAGCTCGGATGCCGC
>JBDTQV010000239.1:0-3941 GCA_039932015.1 Gemmatimonadota bacterium
GGCAGCTCGGAACTGGTCCCTCGCAGCTCGGAACTTGTCGCTCGCACCTCGCGATTGGTTCCTCGCAGCTCGGAACAGGTTCCTGGCGGCCTGAAACTGTTGCCTCGCAGCATGCAACTGGTCGCTCGCATCGCGGTCCCGGTCGGTCGAGACACGGACGTGATCGCTCGCACGGCCGGCGCGTCTGCAGCACCGTTCGGCGTGTGGGCCGTCGCGATGGGTGCATTTGCCCGCCGCTCGCGCCTGCCCGCTCGCGTGCATGAACCTCGCACCGCACGGGCGACCCCGCGCCCTTGCCGGCCGCGCGTGCGGGTCAAGCCAGCAGCGATGCCGTCGGTTCGATCGGTACATCTGCCTCTGCGCTTGCCGCATTCGCCTCGACTTCCGCTTCCTGCAGTTCGGCACCCGTCGTTCGCGTGTGTCAAAGCGTTCGTCGTCGCGTCGTGGCGTTTGCTGCGTTCGCGGCGTACTCCGCCGTCTCTCCGTCGTCCGTCGCCGTCATCTGAGCCAGCGGCCCATCGTATCCCACCCGAACTTCAGAATGACCGCCGTCACCACGACGAGAAACAGCGGCCGCACGAAGCCGCTGCCCCGGCGCACGGCGACATGCGCACCGGTGAATGACCCAGCCGCGCCAGCGGCGGCCATCGGCAATGCGACCTGCCAGATCACATGGCCGGTAGTCGCGAAGTAAATTGCGGCGGCGAGACCCGACCCGAGGTTGATGACCTTGGCGGCGGCCGATGCGGCGAGAAAGTCGAACCCGAGCACGCCGACAAACGCAAAGATCAGGAAGCTGCCCATGCCCGGGCCAAAGAATCCGTCATAAAAGCCGAGCGTCGCGCCGATCACGACGGCGGCCCACTGCTCCCGCGTCGGCGTGAGCCTGGGCGCATGCAAGGCGCCAAACGATGGACGCGCGAAGGTGTACGCCGCGACGGCGATCAGCAGCACAAGGATCACGGGGCGAATCGCGTCCTGCGGCAGCAGCGCGACCGCTCGCGCGCCGAGCATGGAAAAGACGAACGCGCCGGCTGCCGCCCAGAGTGTCGCGCGCCAGCGAATCAACACACTTCCCTGGTATCGCAGCAGCGCGCTCGACGTCATCGCGACGCTTACGATCTTGGCGGTGCCGAAGACCGTTGCGACCGGAGCAGCCGGCAGCAGCACGAGTAGCGCCGGCACCTGAATCAGCCCGCCTCCGCCAGCGATCGCATCCACAAAAGCGGCGAGGAACGCAAAGACACACAGCGCCAGCGTCGTCAGCAGCAGCGGGTGGGTCCGTCGGCGTAGCGCGTGCGGAGATACTCCTCGAAGAATTCCCGTTCGCTGGGAATCGGCCGCTCGGGATGCGCCGAGCGGAGATGCGCCACATGGGCCGGGTAATCGGGCATGCCGGCAATCCGCCGCAGCGTCGCGGCGGCCCGAAGAACCCTATCCCACATAGGCAGTCTCCACGAACGGCGCTTCCCGGACCGTGGCGGGACGCCGCCCGCGCAGGACGAGCAGCCACTCGCGGATCGACGCTGCGAACACCAGCACCGTCACGGCAATGAAGAATGCTGCGACCGCAGCATCGAGCCGGTCGTTGAACACGAGGCGTGCCCCTCTTGCCGGGTCGATCGCGCCCGCCGCCATCTGCGCAAGCGTCTGCCGCGCATGGGACAGAAAACCAAGCCGCGGATCGGCGGCGAAGATCTTCTGCCAGCCTGCCGTCATGGTCACCGCCAAGAGCCATGTGAGCGGCAGCAGTGTCACCCACGCGTAGCGCGCGCGCCCGGACTTGATGATGATCGTCGTCCCCACGCAGAGCGCCACCGCTGCGAGCAGCTGGTTGCTGATGCCGAAGAGGGGCCAGAGCGAATTGATGCCGCCCAGCGGATCGACGACGCCCTGCACCAGGAAGTACCCCCAGCCCCCCACCACGAGCGCCGAGGCGAGCACCGTGCTCGGATACCACGATGTGCGCGCCAGCGGCGGCCACACGTGTCCCGCGAGCTCCTGCAGCATGAACCGGCCGACCCGCGTCCCGGTATCGATGGTGGTGAGAATGAACAGCGCCTCGAACATGATGGCGAAGTGGTACCAGAGCCCCATCAGTCCGGGGCCGAATGCGCCGCTGAAGATCTGCGCCATCCCCACCGCGAGCGACGGCGCGCCGCCGGTGCGCGACACGAGGCTGGATTCGCCCACCGAAACCGCGAGTGCATGAAGCTGATCGGGCGTCACGACGAAGCCCCAGCCACGCACCGCCGCCGCCGCCGTCTCGAGCGACGGCCCGAGTGCCGCCGCCGGTGCGTTGATCGCGAAGTAGACGCCGGGGTCCAGCACCGCCGCCGCGCAGAGCGCCATCACCGCCACGAACGATTCCATCAGCATGCCGCCGTAGCCGATCAGCCGGGCATCGCCCTCGCGCGTCAGCATCTTGGGCGTGGTGCCCGACGCGACGAGCGCGTGGAAGCCGCTGATCGCACCGCACGCGATCGTGATGAATGCGAAGGGAAACAGCTTGCCGGCAAAGATGGGCCCGGTGCCGTCCACGAAGCGGGTGAGCGCGGGCAGCCTGAGCGGCGGCAGCACGACGAGAATGCCGATCGCGAGCAACAGGATCGTGCCGATTTTCATGAAGGTGGACAGATAGTCGCGCGGGCAGAGCAGCATCCACACCGGTACCACGCTGGCCACGAACCCATAGCCGATGACGGCAAACGCAAGCGTTCGACCGGACCACGTGAAGTACGGAGCCAGCGTCGCCGACTCGGCCACCCAGCGGCCGGCGACCAGCGCCACCAGCAGCAGCGCCACGCCCGCGAGCGACGCCTCGAGGGTCCGGCCGGGCCGCCACACCTTCATCCAGAATCCCATCAGCACGGCGATGGGAATGGTGCAGAGAATGGTAAACACGCCCCACGGGCTGTCCTTCAGCGCGTTCACCACCACGAGTGCCAGCACGGCGAGCAGGATCACCATGATCGCCAGCACCGCCACCATCGCGAGGATGCCGGTGACCGGACCGATCTCCTCCCTGGCCATCCGCCCGAGCGATTTGCCGTCGCGCCGCATCGAGCCGAACAGAATGACGAAGTCCTGCACCGCGCCGCCGAGCACCACGCCGAACACGATCCAGAGCATGCCGGGCAGATAGCCGAATTGCGCGGCCAGCACTGGTCCCACCAGCGGCCCGGCCCCCGCGATGGCCGCGAAGTGATGCCCAAAAAGCACCCACCGCGATGTCGGCACGAAGTCCCGGCCATTTGCGAGCCGCTCCGCGGGCGTGGCGCGGCGATCGTCGAGCGCGAGCACGCGCGCGGCGATGAAGCGGCTGTAGAAGCGATATGCGATGAGGTAGGTGCCGACGGCGGCGAGCACGAGCCACGCGGCATTGACCGTTTCGCCGGTGTGCAGCGCGATGACGCCCCAGCCGGTAGCTCCCGCGGCTGCAAGGAGCACCCAGAGTACCGTGGTCATGCCCTAATGTATGGTGGTTCTTGCTCTTGCCCAACGCTTCCCATACGTTCCACTTCGCATGCCCACCCCATTCTCCGGATTCGGCGACGTCCCTTCGTGGGAAGACGCTCCTCCCCGCACGTCCGGGGCGGCGCTGGTCGAGCCACGCTTGCAGGCCGTGCCCAAGGGATTCCGCGGCAAGGTCGCCGTCATTACCGGTGGTGCGACCGGGCTCGGACGAAGTATCGCCATGGAGTTCGGGCGGCTGGGCTGCGATGTCGCCTTCTGTTTCGTGAGCATGGAGGGCCGCGATGTCGGCGAGCAGGCGCTCCTCACGGAAACGGCCATCTCGTCGATGGGCGTAGGCGTCTTCGCGGCGCGCTGCGACGTGCGCGACCGCAGCGCCGTCGAGCGCTTCATCTCCGACGTGAAAGGCCGCTTCGGCGCGGTGCACTACCTCGTCAACAACGCGGGCATCGCGAGCGATGGCGCGC
>JBDTQV010000240.1:0-3928 GCA_039932015.1 Gemmatimonadota bacterium
TCCGGGTCCGGGGCGACAGCACCAACCCACACTTCATGGCCGCCATTGACGCGATGGTCGACGGTACGCTACGCGGGAACCCGGCTCGCGGGCTGGCACGGCTGGATTCGACGATTGGGGCACGGCCACTTGCGGCGGTCCCGCTCTCGCGGTTTCCATATTTCTATCTTCCCATGGCGTACTCGCAGCTCGGCAAGCCGGCGAGGGCGCGCGAAATCTTCAACCAGTACGCCGCCCGGCTCGACACGCTGGAGCGGAGGCAGCGATGGGTATACATGGCGCGAGCGTACGGTTTCGTCATGCTGGGAGAGGGGAAGGCCGACAGCGCGGTCACCTGGTTCCGCCGTGGTGACGCCGAGGCAGACGGGTTGCCGACGGGTGATTGCGCCGCGTGCACGCTGGTGTTTCTCGGTCTTGCATTCGACCGCGCCGGCCAGGCGGACTCGGCGCGCGCCTATCTGACGCGATACGTCGACTCATCCGGCGCGCTCGGCATGGACCAGTTCTATCTGGCCCCGGCCATGTTCCGCCTGGGCGAGTTGTACCGGGACGCCGGGGACACAAAGCGCGCGGCTGATTACTACGGGCGGTTCATCGACCTCTGGAAGAATGCGGACCCCGAGTTGCAGCCGCGCGTGACCGAAGCGCGGAAGCGGCTGGCGGAGCTGGTGAAGGCAAAGGGGTAACCGATCTCCTCGCCGTTGCCGGGCTACCTCTCTGCCCCTATCGCCAATTCTCCACCCATACGACGCTGGTCGACCCCGGCCCCTCACCGGCCTCCCGCCGCGGACTCAGGAACAGGAACTGGCCGTCCGGCGTGACGGTGTACGACTGATGAAATCCGTCGAGCCGGAATTGGCTCGCGTCGAACAGCGGCTCCATGCTGGCTACCGCGAACTCGCTGCCGGACTCGAGGTGCGCGGCGATCATGCGCTTGGCGCCGTCCAGGAAGAAGAGCGTGCGGCCGTCGCGCGACCAGCGCGGCTCGAGGCCACCGGCAACCGAGACCTGCATCCGGCTCGCCGAGGCATTGGGAAACGGCCGCACGTAGAGCTCGTAGTCGCCCGACTCGTTGGAGCCGTACGCGATCCAGCGCGAGTCCGGCGACAGTGCCGGCGTGAGTTCGGTAAACGGACTGGCGACGACCGGCACGGCGGTGGTGTCGCCGCTGACGCGGACGCCGATCAGGTCGCCAGCGCCGGCGCTGGTGTTGTCGGTCCGGAGCACCAGCCAGTTGCCGTCACTGGACCAGACGATCTCCTGCGGCTGCGCGTTGATGCGCGCGAGCAGCCGGTCCGGAGTGCTCCCGTCCACCGGGCGCGCCATGACGTAGCTCGTGTTGCCGGTGTCGCGCAGGAACGCAATCGTCCGGCCGTCGGGCGACCACTCGGGCCGGCGATCCCGCCCGCCGAAGGTCAGCCGCATGACCGGCCCCCGATCGAGCTGTTTCATCCAGATGTTCAGGTCACCGGCGCGGATGCCCATGCTCAGCGCGAGGCGGCGCCCGTCGGGTGAGAGCGCGACACCGTTCGACGGTCCGTACCACCCGGTGTCCACCGGCGTCGTCACGCCTGATGGCGTGACGCGCACGGTGACGTTCTGCGCATTGTTGCCGCTGCCGCGGAGATACACGATCGTCCCGGTCGTGGACGCCGCGAGCAGTGCGTAGCCATTCCCTACCTGCACGCCGTCGACCACCGGTACTGCTTGTCCCACCAGTTCGAGCCGGTCGAGATTGAATTCACTCACGAGCGCAGTGCCGTCGCGCCGTACATACAGAAGGCGGTCGTCGCCGGCGTACAGCGCCGTCGCGACGTCGGGCAGGAGCAGCTTCTGCCTGCCGCTTCTGAGGTCGAGCACGTAGATGCCCATGGTGACGCAGCCTGAGGTGCATCCCTGAAAGAGCACGCCACGCGACTTCGGCAGCGGCATCGGCATGCCGAGTCCGAGGCCGGCGAGGAGCGTGTCCTTAAGCGCGGTCGTCACCGCCCCGCCGGCTGCGTTCACCCGTCGCAGCGCATCGATCTGGGGAGACGCGAATACGAGCGTGCCGTCGTCGAGCCACGCGGCCCCGCCGTAGCCCAACGCCGCCGAATCGGCGAGGGTGACGACCGGTCCGCCCGCGGCGCTCACCTTCTTGAGCCGGCCGTCGGCGATGAAGGCGATCCACTGGCCATCGGATGAGAACGCGGGGTTGGCCGCGCGCTCGGTGCCGGGCAGCGGAAACGGCTGCAACTGGTCGCGGCGCTTGATCCAGAGTCCCCGATTGGGCGCGGCCTCGCGATAGACCAGCATCGAGCCATCGGGAGACACCGCGAGCGAGGGCACCGTAGTGAGCGGCGTCGTGCTGTCTCCCAGTGAGACGATGTTCCGGCCGACCGCCAGCGGCGCCACGGCCGAGCGGCGCCACGCCCACCCGGCGAGCGCGAGTGACACGGCCGCGACGAGCAGCGCGGCGACGAGCAGCATGTTGGAGCGCACGTTCACGTGACTGACTCGCGCCGCCGCAGCTGCCGCAGGCAGCGGCGTGACACCGGTGCGCGCGCCCATCGCGACCGCCGCCGCGAATTCGGCCGCCGTCGCGAAGCGGTCCGCCGGCAGCTTCTCGAGTGCCGTGAGCACGGCCGCCTCGAGTGCCGCCGGCACGTTCTTCCGCTGCGGCACGACGGGCCTCGGCGCTTCGGTCATCACGCGCGAGATGATGGCCTGCGCGCTCGAGCCGGTGAACGGCGGATCGCCGGTCAGCATCTCGTACGTGATGCACCCGAGGGCGTAGACATCGGAGCGGCCGGTGATGTCGCGCTCGCCGATGGCCTGCTCGGGGCTCATGTAGTTCGGGGTCCCGATGCTCATGCCGGTTTCGGTGATGCGCGATCCGCCCGCGTTGGTTGCGGCGAGCGCGATGCCGAAGTCGGCGACGAGCGCCTCGCCGTCGTTGAGCAGAATATTCTCGGGCTTGATGTCGCGGTGAATCACACCGTGCCGGTGCGCATAGTCGAGCGCGCTCGCCACCGTCGTCGCGATACGGACCGCGTCGCCGACCGGCAGCTGCTTCTCCCGGGAGAGCCGGTCGCGGAGCGACTCGCCCTGGACGTACGGCATGACGTAATAGAGATGCGGACCGGCGGTGCCGGAGTCGTGCAGTGCGAGAATGTGCGGGTGCTGCAGGTTGGCAGTAGTGCGGATCTCCTTGAGAAATCGCTCCGCGCCGATGACGGCGGCAAGCTCCGGTTTGAGAACCTTGACGGCCACCTTGCGATCGTGCCGGAGGTCGTGGGCGAGGTAGACGGTCGCCATGCCACCCGCGCCGAGCTCGCTCTCGAGTCGATAGCGATCGGCGAGGGCGGAGGCGAGGTGGGCCGGGGGAGCGAAGTCAGGCATGAAGCACAGTGCTACCTCCGCTGCAGTGCTGCGCGCGGCTCGGCCGTGAGCCGCGAGACGCGTTCTTCGACATCGCGCACGATCGGCTTGAGGTCGGGATCGGCGGTGCGCCAGAGGTCGAGAAATTTCTGGTAGTACTCGAGCGCCCTGGTGCGGTCGCCGCGGGCCTCGTAAAGATCACCGAGCCGCCGGAGCGCGACGGGATAGAGCATGGCGTCTTCCACGTCGTCGAAGTACATGCCCCGGCGTTCGATACCGCGTTCATAGTAGGCCACCGCTGAATCCGGTACGTTCGCGGCATCCCACATTTGGGCCGCGTAGAACGCATTGCAAGGCCGGCACGGCAGCTTGGCGTACGCGGTGGAAAATGCGATCGCGGCGGCGCGCCAGCGGCGCTCCGCCCATGCGTCGATCGCCGCCCACTCCAGCGAATCAGTGACCGGCCATAAGCCGGCCGGCCGAAACGCGGCGGGCGACGCATGCACCCGCCGCACACCGGCCGAGTCACCCAGCACCGCGTACAGCAGCGCGAGATCCTGATACGGCA
>JBDTQV010000241.1:0-3920 GCA_039932015.1 Gemmatimonadota bacterium
CCCAACGTCGTGAAGACGGTGACCCATGAAGAAGTGAGCTTCGAGGGACTCGGCGGCGCCGACGTGCACGGCGGCACTTCGGGCGTGAGCCACTTCACCTGCGACTCCGAGCCCGCCTGCCTTCAGGAAATCCGCGACCTTGTCTCATATCTCCCCGGCAACAACGTCGACGCGCCGCCAATCCGTCCCACCGCGGATCCGGAAGACCGGCGCGATGAAGCCTTGCTCGAGGTGATTCCGGCCAGTCCGAGCACGCCCTACGACATGCACGATGTGATTCGCCGGGTGATCGACGACTCGCAGTTCCTCGAAGTGCATCGCGGATACGCCGACAACATCATCTGCGGGTTCGCGCGGCTGGGCGGCCGCCCGGTCGGCATCGTGGCCAACCAGCCGGCCGTGCTGGCCGGCGTGCTCGACATCAATGCCTCGGCCAAGGCGGCGCGATTCATTCGCTTCTGTGACTGCTTCAACGTTCCGGTCGTCACCTTTGTCGACGTTCCCGGCTTCCTGCCCGGGGTGGCGCAGGAGCACGGCGGGATCATCAAGCACGGCGCCAAGCTCCTCTACGCCTACTGCGAGGCCACGGTCCCCAAGATGACCGTGATTACCCGCAAGGCGTACGGCGGGGCCTACGACGTGATGAGCTCGAAGCATATTCGCGGAGATCTCAACCTGGCCTGGCCCACGGCCGAAATTGCCGTGATGGGACCCAAGGGAGCGGTCGAAATCCTTTTCAAGGATGAGATCGCGAAGTCGGAGGACCAGGCCGCGGCCACGGCCCGGTTGAGCGACGAATACACGGCGCGGTTTGCGAATCCATACAATGCAGCCGAGCGCGGATACGTGGACGACGTCATCGATCCGCGGGACACGCGCCCCCGGCTGATCGAGGCGCTCCGGACACTGTCCGGCAAGCGCGACCGGAACCCGCCCCGGAAGCACGGCAACATTCCACTGTAGGCAGATCAACCCACTGGCGCGACGCGTATGAAACGGGCATCTTGGATGTTCATGCGTCCGACCCCTCCCGGGTTCGCGGGTTCAGCCCGCAGGACCCTCCACGCCGCGCTTCGCACCGTCACGACGCTCGCGCTCACCGCGAGTATCGCGTCACCGGCGCTCCTCGCGCAGGCGGCTATCGATCCCAACATGGCCCCGCGCGCCGCCGCGCTGGAGCGCGGTGGTGAGCGACAGGTGGCCACCGACATGCTGGGCCGCTATCTGGCCACCGCGTCGGACGACGGGCGCGCCTGGTTCCAGCTCGGCCGCTTTTATGTTCTCGATGCCCGCGACTGGCACCGCAGAGGCCACGTCGGCGACCCTGATGGACAGTTGTATCTGGACCTGGCCGGTGTTGCCTTTGATCAGGCCACTCGCCTGCTCGTCGATTCCGCGGACGTCTACCGCAGCATGGCGGAGCTGGATCGCGCACTCCTGTTCGTCGAGGACTCCGGGTGGGAAGCCGCCCGCGAGCGCCGGCCGCGGAATGTCGCCGCACCACTGCCGCCCTACATCGTCGAGCTCGGCGTCAACCTGCTGAACTCGTGCCCCACTGATGGGGTGCTGCTCACCAGCGGCCCGCTCGAGACCGTCGCGGTCTGGTATGCGTCGCTCGAGGGCGGGTTCCGGAAGGACATTCTGCCGCTTCGTCCGGACCTCTATGCCACCGACTCGGTATATCGCCGCCGCATGGCCGGCGAGCTGGGCGTGAGCTCGGCGCTTCCGGTCCGCGCGGCACTTGCGGCGAGCTCCGCGCGCCGCCCGCTGTGTATTGGGCCGCAGGCGGACACGGCTGCCGCTCCAGGTGCACTTGCCGCGCCTGTTCGGATGGTTCGCGTGATCGGCCCCGTGACCGGTGCCGACGAGCCGCTGTCGCTGGGCGAACTGATCAAGGTGACGCGACAGGGCGGGGCGCCCTGGGCGCGCGATGTTGCCGCCGTGTATGCCGCGGCTGCCCGTCATAACGCGCTGCTTTGCGGAGGCCTGCTCCTCCCGCTCGGAGACCTGCTGCCGCGCGCCTGCGGCACCTAGCGTCCGCACCACTCCTCGTCCGTGAAGCGCGTCCTGATCGCCAATCGCGGCGAAATTGCTCTCCGCATCATCCGCGCATGCCATGAAGCAGGCCTCGAAGCCGTCGCCGTATACTCCACGGCCGATCGGACGAGCCCGCACGTACGCGCAGCGGACATCGCGGTCGAAATCGGCCCGCCGCCTCCCACCGAGAGCTATCTCGACATTTCGCGCCTGATCGCCGCCGCACACAGCAGCGGCGCCGATGCGGTGCATCCCGGCTACGGTTTCCTGGCGGAGCGCGCCGCGTTTGCCGACGCCGTCGAAGCGGCGGGGCTCACGTGGATCGGACCGCCGCCTGCCGCGATTCGCGCGATGGGCGACAAGACCGAAGCGCGCCGCCGCATGGATGCCGCCGGCGTGCCGATCGTGCCGGGCGCGAGCGCGCCGCTCACCGACGCGGAGGCGGCGCGGCATCTCGCGGCGTCGATCGGCTACCCCGTTATCGTCAAGGCGGCGGCGGGGGGCGGCGGCAAAGGCATGCGGATCGTGCACGAGCCCGGTGAGCTCGAAGCCGCGCTTGCGACCGCCGCTTCCGAAGCGCTCAAGTCATTCGGCGACGCGAGCGTCTACCTCGAGAAGTTCATCGAGCGGCCCCGCCATGTCGAGATTCAGGTGCTGGCTGACGCCGAGCGCACGGTGCATCTCGGCGAACGCGAGTGCTCGATCCAGCGCCGGCTCCAGAAGCTGGTCGAGGAGGCGCCGTCGGTGGCGGTTTCGGCTGAATTGCGCGAGCGGATGGGCGCGGCCGCCGTCGCTGCGGCGGCCGCCGTTGGTTACCGCGGTGCGGGGACGTGCGAGTTCCTGCTGTCCGCGGATGGCTCGTTCTACTTTCTCGAGATGAACACGCGCATTCAGGTCGAGCATCCGGTCACCGAGCTCGTGTACGGCGTCGACCTCGTGCGCGATCAGCTCAGGATTGCCGCTGGCCAGCTGATGACCGTTGCCACCGGCGTGCTCCAGCCGCGCGGCTGGGCCATCGAGTGCCGGATCACCAGCGAAGATCCGGTCAACGGATTTCTGCCCACCACTGGCCGCATCGAGTATCTCAGGCCGCCGTCCGGTCCTGGCGTTCGCTGGGACAGCGGGGTCGAGGTCGGCAACGAGGTCACGCTTTACTATGACTCGATGCTGGCGAAGCTGATCGTGTGGGCGCCGGACCGCGCGCGCGCGATCGATCGGATGCGCCGCGCGCTCGACGAGCTCGTCCTGGTCGGCGTGGCCACCAACCAGGGATTCCACCGGCGACTCATGGCGGACGCGGCGTACCGCGCTGGCGATGTCGACATCCAGTTTCTCGATCGCCGTGCGGACCTTCTCGCCCTTGGCGGCGACGACGCGCTCGATCTTCGGCTCGCGATTGCGGCAGCAATTGCGGAAGACGGCGTTCGCGGTGCGCGCCGCCCGGCCGCGGCCACGGCTGCCGCGTCAGAGCCAGACGCTCCGAGTGCATGGGCCGAGCTGGCGCGGCGCGAGGCGTTGGGATGACCGTGGCCGTGCCGATGCATGCGCCGGTTCGCGTGCTGCGCCTGGCGGCCGGCGGCGATGGAGTCGGCCGGCTCGAGGATGGGCGGACGGTGTTCGTGCCGCGCACAGCGCCGGGCGACCTGGTGGAGCTCGCGCGCCTCCGAACGCATCGGCGTTTCGCGCGCGCGCGCGTCGCACGAGTGGTGGAGCCCGCGCCGGAGCGCGTGGTTCCGCCGTGCCCGCACTACACCGCCGACGATTGCGGCGGCTGCCAGCTCCAGCATCTCGATCCCGCCGCCCAGCGCGAGGCGCGCCGTGGGTTCGTCGGTGACGCACTTCGGCGCATCGGTATGGTCGATGTACCGGATCCGCCGATCGTG
>JBDTQV010000242.1:0-3912 GCA_039932015.1 Gemmatimonadota bacterium
TATGGGGACGGGTGTCCGATCGGTACGGGCGGCGGCCTGCACTGCTCGTCGGGCTGCTCGCGTCCGGCGCGGCATACGTAGTCTTCGGGCTCGCGGGGACGATCTGGCTGCTGATCGTGTCGCGGCTCATCCAGGGCGCGGGCGGCGGCACCACCGGCGTGGCGCAGGCGTACGTTGCCGACACCGTGAAGCCATCGGACCGCGCGCGTGCGCTCGGCTGGCTGTCCGCCGCCACGTCCGCCGGCGTAATGGTCGGTCCGGCGATCGGCTCCTTCGCGGCGCGTGTCAATCATCAAATGCCGGGATTCGTAGCGGCGGCGCTCTGTCTCATCAATGCCGGCTTCGCATGGCGCTGGCTGCCGGAGTCGCGCGTCCGTCGCGCGGGCGCGCAGGCCGAGCGGAAGCCGGTATGGGACGCGGCGTGGCAGGTGCTCAAGCATCCGGCCGGGCCGGTGCCGCGGCTCATCTGGATTTACGCCGTGGGCATGCTCGCGTTCTCGGCCCTCTCGTCGGTGCTCGCTCTGTATCTTGGCGCGACGTTCGGCATTACCGAGAAGACGATCGCGCCGGTGTTCATCTACGTCGCGGCGGTTGGACTCGTCATGCGGTCGATGCTGCTCGGACCTATCGTGGACCGGATCGGCGAGACCTGGACCATGCGGGCGGGCACGGTGGTGCTCATCATCGGGCTGTTGCTGTATCCGCATGCGCACTCGCTGGTCGCACTTGCGGTGGTGATCCCGTTCGTGCCGATCGGCACTGCGCTGTTATTCCCGGCGACCACGGCGCTCATGTCGCGCCAGTCGGACCGCGAGGAGTTGGGAACCGTGATGGGTGTCGCCCAGACCTACGCGGGCATCTCACGCGTGGTGGCACCGCTGTTCGCCACGTTCGTGTTTGGGCATTTCGGCCACGTCGCCCCGTTTTACCTGAGTGGCGCGATCGTCGCCCTGGTTGGTATTCTGGCATTCCGGGTCGAGCCATACGTGGCGGCACCAACGCCGGCAGCGGGCACGGCCATTGCCGGCGGTCAGGTCGCGTCCTAGCGCGGAGGCTTCATGAGCGAGCAGGAACGGCTCGAACGGCTCGAGCAGCGGATCGCCACGCTCGAAACGCTGGTGCGCCAGATCGTCGTGGCCAGGGCCGCTCCGGCGCCCGACGCGGTGCCCGAGCGTCCGGCGCCGAGTGGGGCACCGCCTCGTGCAGCAGCGCCGCGTCCGGCGCCACCACGCCCCGCCGCGTCGCGCCGTCCGCCGGCCCCATCGCCGAGCGCTTCAGCGCCGGCGCCACGCACGCTGCGGGCGCGACGTGCTTTGCCTTTCGATGCGGAGACGTGGATCGGCGAGCGGGGTCTGCTGGCCGTCGGCGTCGTCGCGCTCATTCTCGCGGCGGGATATCTGCTCAAGCTTTCATTCGACCGTGGATGGGTGTCGCCGGTGATGCGCTGCATAGGCGGTGCGGCGGCGGGTGTGATCGTCGGCGGGATCGGGTGGCGTCTCCAGGCACGGTATCGAACCTATGGCGCGGCGCTCGTGGGCTGCGGCGCGGCGATCATCTACCTCGCGGTCTGGGCCGCGGTCCGCGAATACGGATTTCTCCCGCCGACCTCCGGAATCGTGGCGCTTGCGCTCGTCTCGCTCGCACTCGCCTCGATCGCCTATGCACTTGACGTCGAAGCACTCGGTGCAACCGCAGCCGTAGGCGCGTTCTTCGCACCGATCTTCCTGAATCCGGCGCGGGGAGACGCAGACGCGCTGCTGGTGTATCTCGCGATGATGGCAGCCGCCCTCGGCGTCGTCGCCGCGCGACGCCACTGGCGCCTCGCCGCCTCGATCATCGCCGCGAGCTATTTCGGGCTTGGCTGGGCTGGCGGTGGCGGCGGTACGGTGGGCGCGACGCCGGAGCTGCTGCTGGCGTACGGCGTAGCCGGTGGAACTGCCGGACTGTTCCTGGGCCTGCGTGAGCGCTGGTGGGAGGTCCGCGGGCTATCGTTCTGGGGCGGCTGGGCGCTGATCGCGACCAGTGCGGACGCGAAGGCGGGGCTGCCGCTTCTCGTGGCCGCCGTCGTCATGGCGGCGCCGGTCTGGTGGCATGGGTTGCGGACGCCGCGCATTTGGCCGGAGCAGTCCTCGCCGATGTTTCGCGGGGCCGAATGGTCCGTCGGTGAAGCACTGCACTTCTTCGTCACGCCGTTCTTCCTCGCGTGGGCGATTCATCGCCAGGCGCCGGCATACTTCGATGCCACACGCGGCCTCGCGGCACTAGCGGTCGGAATTCCGTACGCGCTCACGGGGTATGTGCGGCCCCGGCCGGCATTCGCGCTGGTCGGTGCTGCCGCGCTCGGAACCGCGGCGGTGCTCCACTGGCCCAACCTGGCAGCCGTGTTTGCGTTGCTCGGACTGGCGATGCTCTGGGCTGCGCTCGACCATGTGCTCGAGCGCAGCGACGGACGCTGGTATGCGTTGCTGACGCTCACGGTGGCGGTCGCGCATCTTGTGGGCTACGATGCAATCGATCGGGGCGCGGTGTCGCACGCCTTTGCCGACCCGTGGGCGCTCGCCCTTTGGGCTACGACGAGCGTCGCCGTGCTGTTCGCGCTCGGTCTGTGGCGCCCGGTGGGCGCGCCAGCGGATGTGACGGCAGTGCGCGTCGTCCTCTGGATTGCTGCCGGTGCCTTGCTGCTGTTCGGCATCACGGCGGAAATCAGGCGCTACTTCGTGCAGCACACGGAACAGCTCGCGGCGGCGCGGCTCGCCAGCGGTCTCTCGGTGAGTGCCTGGTGGCTGGTATTCGCCACCGCGCTCGTCGTGCACGGCTTCGCGCGCGGGTCGCGGGCCGTGCGCCAGTTCGGGCTGGGTGTCGCAGCGCTCGCAGGCGGAAAGGTGCTGCTGGTGGACCTGAGCTCGCTCGACGCACTCTACCGGGTCGGCTCCGTGTTCATTCTGGGGTTGATGTCGCTGCTGGTCGCCTATCTGTATCATCGTCATGCCCCGAGGCCGTCGTCGCCGGCATCGGCGCCGCACAACGCAGAGGAGTTGTCGTGATCGCGATTGCCTTGCCGTCCTCGCCCGCCGCCTTTGCCAAGGCCACGTGGGAGGAAGTCGCCGCCTACTACGATGCGCTCGCCCAGGAGCCGCTTTCCGAGGAGACGCTCGATGCGTGGCTCCGCACCTGGTCGACGCTCGAGGAGCTGATCACGGAAGCGGCGTCGCTCGCGATGATCGCGTACACCGTCGACACGGCCGACGCGGAGAAGGAAGCGGACCACCTCCGCTTCTCGACCGATCTGATGCCCAGGCTGGATGAGCGCAGTATCGAACTTGCCCGTCGGCTCGTAGAATCGGGTTTGTCCAGGCCGCACACCGAAACGATGCTCGCTCGCTTCCGCACGCAGATAGGACTGTTCCGCGAGGCGAGCATCCCGCTGTTCTCGGAGATTGAGGAGATCGGCAGCCATTACCAGCGGCTCACCGGGTCGATGACATCCGTGTGGGACGGTCAAGAGATTCCGCTGCCGCAGTTGCAGCCGCATCTCAAGAGTGAAAACCGCGAGGTGCGCGAGCGGGCGTACCGGGCCACCTGCGCACCGTACATCGCGCATCGCGAAGAAATGGCAGCGCAGTTCGACCGCATGTACGTGCTCCGGCAGCAGGTCGCCCAGAATGCCGGATTCGCCAATTTCCGCGACTACGTGTTTCCGGCCAAGTTCCGCTTCGACTATACGCCGGAAGATTGCGAGCGATTCCATCGCGCGGTCGAGATAGCTGTGGCGCCGGCGGCCGAGCGCGTCCTGGAAAATCGCCGGCGCCGCCTTGGGCTCGACGTGCTTCGGCCGTGGGATCTGCAGGTCGACCCCTACCGCACGGGCGTGCTGCGCCCGTTCAGCACCATTCCCGAATTCACCAGTCGCGC
>JBDTQV010000243.1:0-3865 GCA_039932015.1 Gemmatimonadota bacterium
GCACTTCGCGATCTCCGACCGGCCGCGAGCGGATGGCGTTGAGCAGTCCGTCGTTTGTTTCCGCGACGAGTGGATTGAGCGAGCGGACGCGCTCCATGCCGGGCTGCTCCAGCATCCATCCGACGAGCGCGTCGGCGACGCGCCACACACACAGGGTGCAGGTGAGGAGGATGGGGCTCTCCAGCTCACCAAGCTCGTTCACCTGGGTGGAACCGAGCAGCTTGCCGAATCCGTTGCCCACGAACACCGCGGCCGGCACGCGATCCAGGTAGGCGTTGCCACCGTGGGGCAGGATGGCCGTTACGCCCGTGCGAATGGAATCGCCGACGATCAGTGTCGAGTGGCCGACGCGAACACCGGCGACGTCGGTGATCGCATTGCGCGGGCCGGTCGGCAACACGCCGGGTGTTACGCCGAGCTCGCGGGCGCGGGCGCGTTGCGCACCCGCCGGCAGTGCGATGGCGCATGTGATGCCGGCGACAATGAGCACCATGCGAATTCTCGCCGTCACGCGGAATCGAGCGGCAGCCCTCGGCCTCATATCGCCTCCACCTGATAGGTCTCCTCGCGGAATGGGCGAAACCCTCGCGCGAGATAGTTGGGCAGGGCGGCCGCGTGATCGAGCGTACAGGTGTGCAGCCAGACTCGCGCCGGGCCAGCCCGGTGCGCTTCGGCGATTGCGGCCTCGAGCAGCGCGCGCCCTAGCCCCCGTCCAACGTACGACGGCACCAGCCCCAGGTAGGCAATCTCGACCGAGCCGTCAGCTCCGGTTACGAGCTCGAAAAACCCGGCGTCTTCCCCCTCGCGCAGCGCGAACACGGAAACGTCCGTGCGTACGAGGTGCTCCGCCGCGCGAGCTTCGGTCCAGTCGGCGCGGTCGGTCCAGTGATGCGGCGCACCCACGTCACGATACAGGCTGAGGTACCGGGCACCGTCTTCCACGCAAAGGCGCTCCAGCGAGACACCGTTGACGGCAAACGACGATGGCGCCGCGGCCGGGAACAGCTCAAGGTACGTGCGGGTGACGCTCACGCGCGCCGCGCTGTCATTCACGATTGCAACGCCGGAAGATTGCGATACAACTCGAGCGCCGCGGGGTTGGCCAGCGCGTCGGCGTTCCGGACGGGCCTGCCATGAATGATTTCGCGCACGGCCAGCTCGGTGATCTTGCCACTGATGGTGCGCGGGATGTCGGCGACTGCGATGACCTTCTTCGGGACATGGTGCGGGCTCGTGTGGGTCCGGATCTGCCGCCTGATCCGCTCGACCAGCGCATCGTCCAGCTCGTGTCCGTCGCGAAGCCGCACGAACAGCACGATGCGTACGTCCTCCTGCCAGTCCTGCCCCACGACCAGGCTCTCCATCACCTCGGGCAGCTGCTCCACCTGCCGATAGATCTCGGCCGTACCAATGCGGACACCACCGGGATTAAGCGTGGCGTCGCTCCGGCCGTAGATCACCACTCCATCGTGCCCGGTGATCTCGGCCCAGTCGCCATGGGTCCACACACCGGGAAACCGATCGAAGTAGGCCGCGCGATACCTGGCACCGTCGTCATCGTCCCAGAAGCCGATGGGCATGCTGGGAAACGGCCGCGTGCAGACCAGCTCACCGGGCTCACCGCGCAGCGGCTCGCCGCTGGAATCGAACACGTCGACTGCCATGCCAAGCCCGCGCATCTGCAGCTCGCCACGCCAGACCGGCCCGATCGGATTTCCGAGTGCAAAGCATGAGATGATGTCGGTGCCGCCGCTGATGCTCGCGAGATGCACGTCGCGCTTTACGTGCGTATAGACGTAGTCGTAGCTGTGCGCGGCCAGGGGGCTGCCGGTCGCGAGGATCGTGCGGAGCGCCGAGAGGTCGTGATCGCGCGCGGGCTCCACGCCTTCCTTTTCGCTGATGGCCAGATACTTGGCACTGGTTCCAAACACCGTGACGCGCTCGCGCGCCGCCATTGCCCAGAGACTGTCCGCCTGCGGGCTCAGCGGCGCACCATCGTACAGCACCAGCGCGGCGCCCGTCGCAAGGCTCGACACCATCCAGTTCCACATCATCCAGCCGCAGGTCGTAAAGTAGAAAACGCGGTCGGCGGAAGTGAGATCGGTGTGTAGCACCAACTCCTTCAGGTGCTGCAGCAGCGTGCCGCCGGCGCCGTGCACCATGCATTTGGGAAGCCCGGTGGTGCCGGAGCTGTACATGATGAAGAGTGGGTGATCGAACGGCAGGCGAGCGAACACGAGATCGCGGCCAGGGGCGGGCATCGTAAAGTCGCGCCAGAGGACGGCGCCGGAGATTCCGCTGATATCAGGTTCCGCACGCAGGTACGGCACCACGACGACCTGTTCCAACTCGGGGAGCCGCTCGCGCACCTCGCGCACTCGCTCGAGGCAGTCGATCTCCTTGCCGGCGTACCGGTATCCGTCCGCGACGATCAGCACACGCGGGCGAATCTGCCCGAACCGGTCGAGCACGCCCTTCGCGCCGAAGTCCGGCGAGCACGAAGACCACACGGCGCCAAGGCTGGCCGTGGCGAGCATGGCAATGATCGCTTCCGGGAGGTTCGGGAGAAAACCAGCCACACGGTCGCCAGGACCGATGCCGAGTGCTGCGAGCCCCGCCGCGCAGCCCGCCACCTCGGTACGGAGCTCGCGAGCGGAGAGCTCGCGCTGTCGCCCGAGCTCGTTGGAAAACGTTATCGCGAGGCGGTCGTCATCGTGGCGAAGCAGGTTCTCCGCGAAGTTGAGACGCGCGCCGGAAAACCACCGCGGTCCGGCCGCGTCCGGCGGCTGCATCCGATCCATACCGACCGCGACCTCGTTCCACGGATCGAGACCTGGCCGCTCGTCCGCAATCACACCGGTGAACCGCCACACCTCGCGCCAGAACTGTTCGGGCCGCTCGACCGACCATTGCCACAACCTTGCGATATCGGTGGCATCGAAGCCCGCTTGCCGGATCGACGCGAAGAACCGCGTGAGGTTCGCGCGCGCGATGCGTTCCGCCGACGGCACCCAGACCGGCGCATCGCGCTCAGCCATCATTCGCTCGCGCCGGGCGACAACAGGACCACCACACCATCCAGATCAGCAGAGGCTGGATCGGAAGTCTGAGCCAGAGCAGCAGGCGTGGAATGGGAGTGTCGCCGAGCGGAATATCGTGCAAAAGCATGTAGATGTTGGCTGGAAAGACCGCAATCAGCAGCGCGATCAGTCCCCACCCCGCTGCTCGCCGCACGGCGGGCACCAGGATGCCAAGGCCGCCCGCAATTTCCGCCGCGCCGCTGATCGCGACCAGCATCGCCGGCGACGGGAGCTGAGGCGGGACGATGCGAATGAATCCGTCCGGGCTGCGGAAATGATTGATGCCCGCGATCACGAACACGATCGCGAGCACCCATCGCACTGCGGCCTGCGCACGCGGTCGGACGGTGGTCAGCTCGTCGGCGGGTTGAACTGCGCGTGCTGCTGGTCGATCCAGGACAAGTGGTACCCCGGATCCTCGATCTTGAGCGCCTGCTTGGCAATCTTGAGCGGCCGGAAGCTGTCCATCATGACCGCGAGCTCGTCGGTATGCGTGGCACCGATGCTGGCCTCCGCTCGGCCCGGATGCGGGCCATGCGGCAGCCCGTCCGGATGGTGCGTGATGCTCCCGAACTCGATGCCTTTTCGGCTCATGAACTCGCTCGATGCGTAAAAGAGCACCTCATCCGAGTCTACATTGCTGTGGTTGTACGGAGCCGGAATCGCCTCGGGATGAAAGTCGTACGGCCGCGGGCAGAAGCTGCACACCACGAAGCCGTCGCCCTGGAACGTCTGGTGTACCGGCGGCGGCTGATGGACCCGGCCGACAATCGGCTCGAAGTCCA
>JBDTQV010000244.1:0-3853 GCA_039932015.1 Gemmatimonadota bacterium
CCCCCTATGCCGGTTTAGCAAACCGGTGCCTTCAGCCACTCGGCCACCACTCCAGGTATTTCCGAGTCACCAAGTTAAACGGCAGGCGGCGGGTGGCGGAAGGGCGAGGGCAACGCGGCCAGTAGCGATGCCGGGCGGGCGCTTACAGGAGTGGAACCAGCGCCTCGCTTAGCGCCGCCGCGCTGCCCCCGTAGCTCACGAAAAAAGTAAGCGCCGGGTCACCGGCCGCGGCGAGCGCGGCGAGCAGGTGAAGATCATACACCAGCTCCCGCTTGCGCGCGGTCGCGAGCACCAATGCCTCCGCAACCGCGCCGGCAACCTGCGCGTCGAGGGGAAGCGGAAGCCGCGATACGCAATCAGCAGGGTCGCGCAGCCGCTCACCCATGTCATCGAAGAGGCGGCGGAGGTCGATGTTGGCGGTCTGGGCCAGAACCTGGAGTGCGAGTCCGCCGCCGCGCAGCAGTCCCACGAGCAGATGCTCCGTGCCCACCGACGCGCGGCCGAGACGCAGCGCGTCGTCGGTCGCGAGCTCGAGTGCTGCGTCGAAACTGGAATGTCGGACGGGTACTGGTGCCGGCCGCGCATCGCGTTCAGCGACGATCGCCGCGGGGTCGAAACCACACAGCTCGACGATGCGCCGCCGTTCGGGATTGGCCGCGTCCTCCTCGAACCAGTCGCGTGCGATCTCCCGCGCGGATCGCTTTGGATGCCAGCCGCGCAGGTCGAGGTCAGCTCCGATCCGCACGAGACACTCGAAGGCCGCCGCCATTACGTTTCCGACGGCAAAGCTCGCGAGCGGCTCGCCGTACATCGCGCTGTTTACGGGCGCGCCGCACGACGCGAGATATTCCATTACAGCGGTCCGGCCGTTGACCATTGCAACGAACAGCGCCTCGAACAGGAGCTCCGAGTCATCCGGGTCCACCAGCGACACGGGACCTGATAACGGACCGACGGCGATGTAGTCCGGCCGAAGCTCTCGCGCGGCAGGCGTCAGGCGTCCCTGCCCGTCGACGAAGCCGCGCACAGCAGCAAGGTCACCGAGTCCTGCTGCAATCCAGAGCGCGTGGCGGGGCCTCGCGTGCGCTGCGAGTACGTCTATCGCCTCGGCGTTCCAGTAGCGGAGCAGGGCGTGCTCGAGCACCGGAATGCCGCTCGGCGCCACCCAATTCGGATCGGCGCCGCGGTCGAGGAGATCACGAACTTCCTCAGCCGGCATGTGAATCCGCCCGCAGAGCCTGCGGTTGAGCTCGTGCTGGCGGTCGAAGCCGCGTGCCGCGAGCCACGCCATGGCCGGGCGCATTGCGTCGACCCCGAGCCGGTGCTCCTGCTGCACGGCGCCGGCGATCAGCGTAGCATTGGTGGCAACCTCCTGCTCGGACGGGCGTAGCAGCTGCGGGTGCTGCTCGACGAGGCGCTCGAGACCACCGATGTCACCGGCCGCCATCGCCGCCGCAGCCTCGCGCCGCCGATCGCGTGGCCGCCAGGGATCGCGCGCACCAGCTGCGTCGTCCAGGCGCTCGAGCAGCACGGCCCAGCTCGGCGCGGCATAGCGGCGCGCTACGGCGAGTTGCACCTCGTCGGCGGTGATGGACGCGGCGAGTACATCGTTCACCCGCATGCCAGTGAACCGCGGCACGAACGCCGCGAGCGTGCGGCCCGCGGACTCGCGCCCGGCGCGGTGCTCGGCGATCAGGCTCCGGACGCCCGTATCGGCGACGTCGCGCCCCCCATGAAGCTGCGGACGCGCATGCTGCTGGCGCGCCATCTCGCCAAAGTAGTGTACAAGGCGTGGCCAGCTTGGAAAGCCGTATTCGCGGGCCAGGGTGAACTGCGCGTCGGCGAGTTGCAGGAACTGCGGCGTGGCGACGTCGAGCCCCGGATTGGCCGATTGCGCGCGTGCGAGCGCTTCAGCGTCTCTGGCGCGGAGCAGCCGAAGCAGCGACTTCGCCTGCTTGCGCTCGTATTCGAGACTGGGGCGGGGCGGAAGTGGGCGCACTGTGGACATGACTCCCCCTTTTTGGAAAGGCCCGTGTCCGCAGGTGGGCCAAAAAAGGGGTGAGCTCGAGCATTTGCGAGGACTGCAGCCGGATGGGACGATCCCTTCCCGCGGACCGGAGGCACTCCGACGGCGCCTTAAGCAGAATGGCGAGGGCAGGGTGCAGCGTCAAGCGCGTCGCAGCTCAAGGGCAGCGTTGTGTGCCAGGCGCCGGTAGGTTTCCGGTGAGGCGCGCCGGGAATCGGCAGCGCGGAAGGTTGAATGGAAGAGAACTTCGCACGGTGGATCATGGACCTGAACGACGCCGGTCCGACGCTCGAGCGCGATTTGCGCGCTGCGGGGCTCGACCCCGATCACCTCACACTCGCGGATGCATGGCGCGTGTTCACCGCGTGGCTCCGCCGCGACGACATTCCCGCTGATGGCGCTGTCGTCTACGTCCACCTCGGCATCCGCGACCCGACTGATGCGCTCCTGCACGTCACGCTTATTCGCCACCTGGAGATAGCGGACTCAGCCGGCAATCTCGATCCCGTGCGCGAGATCATCTGCGACCTCGGCTACCCGGAAGGCGCCGGACTGACCGCGAGTGGCCGTGAGCTGGCCAGCACGGACTGGCCGGACCTCGAATCCTTCCTGAACGCGGTCGTCGCCACGCCAGAGTTCGCGGCCGCATCGGGCCTCGATTCAGTGCGGTCGATCGTTGCCTGGAGCGAGCTCTAGGCCGGCACCGATCCTCGTTCCATTCCAGACGCCGCCGAATGTCGCTCAACTCGCCGAAAGCCAGTACGTCACCTTCAGCGCGACGAAGTTGCGTCCTTCGCTTCCGAAGGTGTCGAACAGCGATCCTATTCCGACCGCTCGCCCTGACACTGCCGGTCCCGACCGGTTCTGCTGCCATACCACGAAGAGCGTACTGCCCCGCAGCCATTCCCAGCGAAGCACGAGATTGCTCCGGAAAGAGAGGACGTTGAAATCTCGTGCAGCGATTGTGAACGTCTCGCCATCTGCGGAAACTTCGTGCGATCCGTCAGCCTTCTCGGCAATCGTGGTCCCATCCGACCCGTATGTACGGAGCGCGTGGCTGCGTGCAGCGGGCAGCTCGCCGAAGTCGTAGAAGTGACCGCTCGCCGCGAAGGGCTCGGCATAGAGCTCGAGGCTGAGATCCGGCGTGAATGCGTAGTTCACGCGCATGCGGGCCGAGAGCGTGTTGCGGTCGACGTACGCGAAGACGTAGCGCGTGCCGAACGTCGCCACGGCGGTGCCGGGCAGTGCGGTGACATACTGGCGGGAGGACACTTCGCGCCGCCAGGTGGGATCGAGCGTCAGGCGCCATGGTGGAGCGGGCCGTGCGCTGATGCCACCGCTGATCGAGCGGGTCCAGCCGCCCGCGTCGTCGTTGTTGTAGCCGACCGCACCGCGCCAGGACGTACGTTTGCCATCGCTGGTCGACAACTGCAGGTCGAATCCGTATGCACCTGGTCGTCCCATCAAGGGGCCGCCGCGGGTGAGGTCGTCGCTCAAAGCCCGTGTGTTGCCATACGTACTCAGATACAAATTCGTGAAGTTCCGCAGCGTGAAGCTGTTGCCGAGGGACCAGTTCGTCCCCGTGTGGACGCCGCCAAAGTTCCAGCTGCGGCCCAGAAAGAGCGACGAATTCCAGCGATGGAACAGCCGCCCCGGCGCCGTCTCGCGATACCGCAGCTGCGCCGTCGCGTCGATGTCGTCCGCGCTTCCGATCCGGCCGAGATCGTTCAGCTCGAGCGTGGGCGATTCGAAATTGAGGCTCGTGTTCCAGAGCCAGTGGCGGCCCGCGTTCTTCGCCGCGCGCACAGTGCCTGACCATCCGGCCAG
>JBDTQV010000245.1:0-3844 GCA_039932015.1 Gemmatimonadota bacterium
TCGAGCGCCGCGGCAAAGGCCGCCGCGCTGGCCCAGCGATCGGCTGGGAGCTTGGCCAGCGCCGTGAGCACCGCATCCTCCACCGCATCGGGCACGGTGTCCCGCGCCCGCGACGGCGGGGCCGGCTTTTCCGTCAACACCTTGGCCACGATCGCCTGCGCCGTGCTGCCGCTGAACGGCGGATCGCCCACCAGCATCTCGTACGTCATCGCCCCCAGGGCGTACACATCGCTCCGCGCCGTGATCTCCCGTTCGCCCATCGCCTGCTCGGGACTCATGTACGACGGCGTCCCGAGGCTCATCCCCGTTTCCGTCATCCGCGTGCTGCCGGCCTTGCTGGCGGCGAGCGCGATGCCGAAGTCGGCCACCAGCGCGGAGCCGTCCTGCAGCATGATGTTTTCGGGCTTGATGTCGCGGTGGATGATGCCCCGGCGGTGCGCGTAGTCGAGCGCGCTCGATACTTCCTTCGCGATCCGCACCGCGTCCGCGATCGGGAGCTGCTTCTCGCGCGTCAGGCGATCGCGGAGCGACTCGCCGTCGACGTACGGCATGACGTAGAAGAGAAACGAGTCGGCCGCGCCGGAGTCGAACAGCGGCAGGATGTGCGGGTGCTGGAGGTTGGCGGTGGTCTTGATCTCGCTCAGAAACCGCTCGGCCCCGATCACCGCGGCGAGTTCGGGCCGCAGCACCTTGACCGCGACCTTGCGATCATGGCGAAGGTCTTCGGCCAGGTAGACCGTGGCCATCCCGCCCTGACCGAGCTCGCGCTCGATGCGGTAGCGATCGGCGAGCGCGGTGGTGAGACGTAGCGCCGCGTCGCTCACCGCTTCAGCTTCCGTCGCAAATCCGACAGCCAGTTCTCCACCACGACGATCGCGCCGGGATCGTCATTCGCCACGGTCACGAGCCGCGCCATGATGAACCGCCCGTCGCGCGCCACGTCCCACGGCGTGTAGTACGTCGCGTCGGCGCCGAGCAGCGCGTCGCGAACATGGAACAGCGCGACCGGTGTGCCGGCGTCGATCGTTTGACTCGCCGTCATCCGGGCGGCCATCATGTCGTTCGCTCGGCTCAGAAAGAAGAGCTCGCTGCCGTCACGAGACCAGAGCGGTGCCACGCCGCCGCCGCTCGAGACCTGCCGCTTGCCGGCGTCGGTATTTGGAAACGGCCGCACGAACACCTCGGTGCGCCCGGTCTCGTCGGATTGATACGCGATCCACCGGCCGTCGGGCGAGAGCGCGATGGCCTCCTCATCGAACTCGGTCGAGAGTATCGGAACCGGGACGGTATCGGTTCCCAGGCGCACGCCGGTGATGTTGCGTCCGCCGGTAACCGATCCGACCGACCCCTGGCGCAGCACGAGCCAGCGGCCGTCCGGTGACACGACGCCTTCATCCATCGTCCCGGCCATCAGGAGCGAGTCGGTGCCGCTGCCGTCGGCACGGTGGCGGTAGATGCCGCCCGGCCGCCGGATCCCGACGAACGTCACGTACTGGTTGTCGGGGGTCCAGTGGGGGCGATCCTCCGGCAACGGGTCGAAGGTGACGCGGTACGGCGCACCGGCCGGGAGTGGCTTGACCCAAATGTCGTCGCCCGACGGCGTCGAGAGACCGATCGCCAGCCGGCTCCCGTCGGGCGAGAGCGCCCAGCCGTGGTTGCTCGCGATCGAGGTAAGCTGGAACGTCCAGCTCGTGTCCACCGGCGTCTCGCGGCCGGTTCGGTCAACCCACGCCATCTCGAAGGTCCGTCCGGTCGCGCCGGCGCCGCCGGTGAGCATGACGAGCGTGCCGCTCGCCGAGATGTGGAACTGCTGCGTTCCGCCGGTCGTCGCGAGCTGCTCGTCGAGAGCGACCGCCGGGCCGGTGAGCTCGAGTCGCTTCAGATCGAACGGCGCGACGAAGAGGGCACCGGACGCGCTGCCGTAGACGAGGTGATTCGGTGCGACGAATACGCCGGTCACAGCGTCTGGTACGAGGCGGTGCCCCGGACCGCCCGACAGACCAACGGCCCAGAGGTCGGGCGTCGAGCAGCCGGCGTCGCAGCTCTCGAACATTATGCCGTGCCCGCCGGGAAGCGCGTTGGGCAGGAGCGTGATGAGCGAGTCCGAGCGCATGATCAGCGACGGCGTGCCGCCGCCGGCCGGTACCCGCATCAGGCCGGCGGCACCTCTCAACGGATACACGATGCTGCCGTCGTCGAGCCACGCGACGCCGTAGGTGCTGGCGACGTTGTCGCTGGCGAGGAGCAGCGGGCTGCCACCACCGATCGGCACCTTGCTGAGCCGGCCGTTCGTGATAAAGGCGATCCAGCCTCCGTCGGGCGAGACGGTATAGCTCGCGGCGCCGGTGGTGCCCTGAATCGGGGTAGCCGTGTAGCTGTCGCGCCGCTTCATCCAGAGCTGGCTGCCGCCGGCGGCGGGGCCCAGATATACGATGAACGATCCATCGGGTGCCACGTCCGGCGTCGGCGCGCCGAGGAGCATTGCCTGCGACGGCGGCAGCGAGAGACCGTAGCGGATCACCGGCGCCGCCGGCCGCGGCCTCAGCCAGCCGGCGAGCGCCGCGACGAGGAGCAGCAGCGCGAGCCCGCTCACGGCGGCGAGCGCGCGACGCGATCCGCCCGCGCTGCCGGCCCACGCGCCAACGCCTGCCGTCTCCTCGGTGCGGAAGTTCGGATCGCGCAGCGCATCGGCGAACTCGCGCGCGGTGGCGAAGCGGTCGGCCGGCAGCTTCTCGAGCGACCGGCTCACCGCGGCGGCAACATTTGCCGGCACCGATTTCCGAAGTCGCGTCACCGGCTGCGCATCCTCGGCAATGATCTTCATGATGATCTGCTGCGCGGAGCCGCCGAGGTGCGGCGGCTGGCCCGAGAGCATTTCGTAGAGCACGCTGCCGAGCGAGTAGATGTCGCTGCGCCCGGTGATCTCCTTCTCGGCCGTCGCCTGTTCTGGGCTCATGTAGTGTGGCGTGCCGAGACTCATGCCGGTCTCGGTCATGCGGCCCCCGGCGGCGGCAGAGAGCGCCAGGGCGATGCCGAAGTCGGCCACCATGGGGCGGCCATCGTGCAGCAGGATGTTCTCGGGCTTGATGTCGCGGTGGACGACGTTGTGGCGGTGCGCGTACTCCAGCGCATCGGCGACGTCGGTCGTTATCCGCACCGCGTCGGCGACGCCGAGCTGCGATTCGCGGTCGAGCTTCGAGCGGAGCGTCTCGCCCTGGATGTAGGGCATGACGTAGTAGAGGAAGCCGTCGGCGGTGCCGCTGTCGAAGAGCGGCAGGATGTGCGGATGCTGGAGCGCCGCGGTGGTCTTGATCTCCTGCACGAACCGCTCGGCGCCGATCACCGCGGCGAGCTCGGGCTTGAGCACCTTGAGCGCGACCAGACGATCGTGCCTGAGGTCCTGCGCGAGGTAGACCGTCGCCATGCCGCCCTGACCGAGCTCGCGCTCGATCTGGTAGCGGTCGGATACGGCCGAGCTCAGGCGTGCGACAGCGTCGGGCGTGACGGACCTCAGCGGTCGCGGGAATTCTGGGTCGGGATGCGAGGAAGTATGCCCTGAGATCGGCCGCGCGGCTAGGCGCGGACGACGACGCGGGCGACGGCGCCCGTCACACACTGCGTGGGGGCACCGATCGCCGCGTTCGAGATGGTGCTGGAGGAGTGGCTGATCGTCAGGGGCGCAACGGCGTGCGGCACGAACTCGTCTTGCCGCCGCCGCAGCGCAGGTTACTGAAGCGTCACCGGCTGATTGAAGATGACCGCGGTCTCCGCCATGAGCGTGGTCCGCTCAGTTGACCAGGTCAATTCCCCCGCAGTTGAGCGGCGTATAAGGCGCCGTGCTCGT
>JBDTQV010000246.1:0-3841 GCA_039932015.1 Gemmatimonadota bacterium
CTGCCGTTCAAGGTGTCTACGACCACCAGCAACTTCATGATCGGCGTGACCGCGGCCGCGAGCGCGGGCATCTATCTGAGCCGCGGCTATATCGACCCGGGACTCGCGCTGCCGGTGATGATCGGGGTGCTGGCTGGCGCACTGGTCGGCGCTCGCGTGCTCGCCGGAGCGCGGACGAAAGTGTTGCGGACGATCTTCAGCGTGATCATCGTGGTGCTGGCGGTCGAGATGCTGTACAAGGGCGTAACGGGGGGCATGTGACCGGACCGGATGCGCGGAGCCGCTGGAGCGATCACCAGGTCGAGCTCTTCGTGGGAAATCTCCTGCGCTACGGAGTCATGCTCGCCGCGGCCGTGGCAATCGCAGGCGGCGCCATTTACCTGGCGCGGGAAGGGCGCCTTCCCGCCGACTACCGGGTGTTCCGCGGCCAGCCGCCCGAGCTCACCAGCGTCGGCGGCGTCGTTCGCGGCGCTCGCTCGCTCGGCGGCCGTGCGGTCATCCAGCTCGGCATCCTGCTGCTCATCGCGACTCCGATTGCGCGCGTGGCGTTTTCGCTGATTGCCTTCGTCCGGCAACGGGACCGGATGTATATCGCCATCACCACACTCGTACTCGCCCTCCTGCTGTACGGCCTGCTGGGTGCCGAGCGCTGAAATGGCTGGAGCGCCACGCCGGAGCCGGATCCGCCCGCGGCAAACTAGTCTTCGTCCAGATCCATCAGCGGCACCAGGCGGGCCCGAGGCGGAATGCCCGCCTCGAGCTCCATGATGCCGACCGACGGCGGCAGCTTGAAGCGCCGCGCGCCGGCACCGCCCGGGTTCATCACGGTGACGACCATGTCCACCGTCGTGAGCAGCGGGCGGTGCGTGTGTCCGTAGACGATGATCTCCGCATCGGGAAACTCGACGTTGAGCGTTTCCGGCGTGGGCGAGCCGAACTGATCCCCGTGCGTAACGACGATATCGAACCCATCCAGTCGCAACCGCGCGACCTGCGGCACGCGGCTCCGGATCTCGAACCCGTCAGTGTTGCCGTACACCGCAGTCACCGGTGCAAGGGCTTCGAGCTCGGTGAGCAGCGCGGGAGGACCGATGTCGCCGGCGTGGAGAATGTGGTCGACGTCACGGAACACGTCGAACACTTCCGGCCGGAGCAGCCCGTGTGTGTCCGAGATGATGCCCAGGCGCATGGGTCAGCCGTTCCAGCGGCGGGCGATGTCGATCGAGAGGTCGAGCTGATCGAGCACGCGCTGTACCACGAAATCCACCAGATCCTCCACCCGCTCAGGCCGATGATAAAAGCCCGGTGCCGCGGGCAGTACGACGGCTCCTGCCTCGGCGACCGCCGTGAGATTGCGCAGGTGGACCAGTGACAGCGGCGTTTCGCGTGGCACGAGAATCAGCTTGCGTCGTTCCTTGAGCGTGACGTCTGCCGCGCGCTCGACCAGCGAACGGCTGGTGCCTCCGGCCACCGCTGCCACGGTGCCCATCGAACATGGACAGATCACCATCGCGTGCGTGCGGCGCGACCCCGAGGCCGGCAGCGCACCGCGATCGCCGTCCGGAAAGTGGGTGACGGTACTCCAGTCGCCGCCGGTTGCTGCGCGCAGTGCTTCGATGCTCGCAATGCCGCACTCCGCCTCGAGCAGCCGCATGCCGTGGCTGGTGACGATCAGCCAAACGGGCACGTGCGCCGCCGCGAGTACGCCCAGAAGACGGACCGCATAGGGAGCCCCCGACGCCCCGGTGATGGCGAGCACCGTGGGAAACGCGGGCGGATCAGGAAACGCTGACGGAACGTCTGCCGGAGCTTGCATCACGCGAGCCTCATGGCCGGAGCAGCCGGTCGGCGAAGGCGAAGGCGAACACGGTCACGGACATGACGCCATTCATGGTGAAGAATGCGGCGTCGAGACGTGACAGATCGCCGGGTCGAACCAGCTGGTGCTCGTACGCGAGAATTCCGGCCGCCACGATCACCCCGGCGTAGTAGGCCACGCCGAATCCCGCACCGTATCCGAAGGCAACGAGCGCGAGAATAGTCACGCCGTGCAGCAGCTTCGCGGCGATAATCGCGCGGCGTTCGCCGAGCCGGACGACCGCGCTCCGGAGTCCGCGCGAGCGATCGAACGCCTCATCCGGCAGCGCATAGAACATGTCGAAGCCGGCCACCCACGTGGCGACCGCCACGGCGATCGCGATCAGCAGCCACCCCGGACTGCTCCAGCGACCGGTAACGGCGAGAAATCCACCGACCGGTGCGATCGCGAGACTCGCGCCGAGCCAGAGGTGCGGCCACCAGGTGAATCGCTTGGCAAAGCTGTAGGTGGTCACCCAGGCGAGCGCCAGCGGGCTCAGCAGCAGGCAGAGCGGGTTGAGCAGTGCGGCGGCCGCGACGAACACGAGGGCCGCGACGATCACCGAGCCCCACGCCTGCGTGAGCGACAGCACACCGCGCGGCAGCTCCCGCGCGCGCGTCCGCGGATTTTCCGCGTCGAAGCGCCGGTCGGCGATGCGGTTGAATCCCATGGCCGCCCACCGCGCCGATGAAAACGCGAGTGCCACGAGCAGAACGACGCGCCATGTCACCGTTGCCACCCGCGATGCCGCAAGCACGCCGAGCATGGCAAACGGCAGCGCGAAGAGCGTGTGTGGCAGCTTGACGAAATTGGCGTAGCGGACGAGGAGCGACTCGCCGGCGAACGTCTGCCCCTCGCGTAGTGTCGTCATGATTTGAGTGTGATGCCGAGCCGAGGCCAGAGCGCGTCGACCCTGCGCCTGGTCTCATCGTCCATCTCGATGACGGGCGGCCACTCGCGGTCGAAGCCCTCTTCCTTCCATTTCCGTGTGCCGTCGATGCCCATCTTGCTGCCGTAAGTGAACGCGCGACTCGAATGATCGAGTACGTCGACCGGCCCCATGGTGAACCGCACGTCGCGCTCGGGATCGATGTTATTGAGTGCCGCCCACCAGGCTTCGTCGGCGTTCCGGACATCGATCTCCTTGTCGACGACCACGATCACCTTGGCGAGCGACATCAGCCCCTGCCCCCACAGCGCGTTCATCACCTTCTGCGCCTGCCCGGGATACTGCTTGTCGATCGAGACGAAAACGAGGTTGTGGAAGATGCCCGGCGCCGGCATGTGGTAATCCACGATCTCGGGAATCGTGAGCTTCAGCAGCGGAAGGAAGATCCGCTCGGTTGCGTGGCCGAGGTAGTAATCCTCCATCGGCGGCTTGCCGACGAGCGTGGCGGCGTATACCGGATTCCGCCGCATCGTCAGCGTCGTGACGTGAACCTTCGGGTAATAGTCGGCAAGCGAGTAGAAGCCGGTGTGATCGCCGAACGGACCCTCGAGCACGAGTGGCTCGGCCGGATCGATGTAGCCCTCGAGCACGATCTCCGCTTCCGCCGGCACTTCCAGGTCGCACGAGACGGCGCGGGCAAGCTCGACCGGCGAGCGGCGCAGAAATCCCGCGAAGATGAACTCGTCGATGGTGGGCGGCAGCGGAGCCGATCCGGCATAGATGCTGGCGGGATCACCGCCGAGTGCGATGACGACCGGCATGCGCTCGCCCCGCGCCGCCATTTCGCGCCAGTGCGCCGCACCCACCTTGTGGCGCTGCCAGTGCATGGCGAGCGTGTTGCGGCTGAGCACCTGCACGCGATACATGCCGACGTTCCGAATGCCACGGGCAGGGTCGTGCGTGATGACCATCGGCAGGGTGATGTAGCGACCGCCATCTTCCGGCCATGTCGTCAGGAACGGAATGCGGTCGAGGTCGACTTCGCCACCGCGCAGCACGATCTCCTGACAGGGCGGCCGGCCGCCTTTCATGCG
>JBDTQV010000247.1:0-3832 GCA_039932015.1 Gemmatimonadota bacterium
GGCGAATACAACAAGGTGGTGTCGCCCCGCGCCGAGTGGGCCAAGGAGCACGGCGCGGATCACCCGGAATATGCCGGAATGCGCGCGCGCCGGGGGGAGGCGTGACGTTCACGCCTGTCGACCAGACGGTGCGCGACCAGATCGCCACCGAGCTCGACACCAACCTGCTCGTCGAGGCCGGTGCCGGGTCAGGCAAGACCACTGGGCTCGTCGCCCGGATGCTGGCGTACGTCGTGCGCGGCGATCCGGTCGAATCGATCGCCGCGGTGACGTTCACGCGGAAAGCCGCCACCGAGCTGCGCGAGCGATTCGAGGTGAAGCTGGAAGCAGCGCTCCGCGAGGCGCGCCATGCCGGACATGTCGAGCTCATCGCGCGGCTTGCGCGTGCGCGCGAGGATCTCGATCACGCATTCATCGGCACGATTCACTCGTTCTGCGGGCGGCTTCTTCGGGAAAACCCGCTCGAAGCCGGACTCGACCCGGGGTTCGAGGAAATCTCGGAGGAGGACTGGCCCGACATCCGCCTCGACTTCTGGAATCGCTGGCTCGAGCGCTGCCGGAGCGCGGCCGACCCGGCGCTCGGCATCCTGCGGGGCCTCGGCATCGACCCGCGCGTGCTGTTCGATGGCTTCCAGACGGTGGTGCAATATCCGGATGTGAACTTCCCGCTCGTCGAAACGACCGAACCATCGGCCGCGAAGTGTCTCCGCGCCGTGCGCAAACTTCTCGTGGAAGCGCGCGCCGCCATGCCGGCAGCGGAACCCGAGAAGGGGTGGGACGCGCTGCAGAAACTGATCCGCCGGCTCTCGTTCCTCGATCGGACCGCTGACTGGTCGGCGCTGCCTGCATTCTGCGACGCGATGGCATCGGTGACGGCGTCGTCGTGCAAGGTGACGCAGAACCGATGGGATGACGCAAAAGCGGCAAAGGCGCGCGCCGAGGCATGGACGGCATGTCTGCAGGATGAAGTGACGCCACTGCTCGATCGCTGGCGCGAGTACCGTTACGCGCCCGTCATGCGATTCCTTGTTGCCGCGGCCGCCGAGTTTGAGCGCGAGCGCCGCGCCACCGGCCGGCTCGGCTTTGAGGACCTGCTGCTCGGCGCCGCGAAGCTGTTGCGCACCGACGATCGCGCGCGCCGGTCACTTGGTCTCCGATACCGCCACCTGCTGGTGGACGAGTTCCAGGACACCGACCCGATCCAGGCCGAAGTCTGCTTCCTGCTGGCATCCGAGCCGGAGCAAGGCACCGAGTGGCGCCGCGTGCGGCCGCGGCCGGGAGCGCTGTTCGTCGTGGGTGATCCGAAGCAGAGTATCTATCGGTTCCGCCGCGCAGACATCCAGACGTATGAGCTGGTGAAGCGGCGGATGCTTGAATGCGGCGCCGTGCTGCAGCTGACGCAGAACTTCCGCTCGGTTACGCCGATCGGCACGTTCGTCGATGCGCATTTCAGCAGTGCATTCCCTGCAACGGCGAGCCAGGTGCAGGCGGCGTTCGCGCCGCTGGTGACGCGGCACGAGCCCAAGGGTGCCGATGGGGTGTGGCGGTACGCCGTGCGCCCCGAGAAGAAGAACAATGAATTGATCATCAGCGACTGCTCGGCCCGGGTCGGATCGTGGATCGCCGAGCGCGTCGGGAGCGGGGAGTATGCGGCGAAGGACTTTCTGATTCTCGCGTACAACCGGAAGGCGCTGCATTCCTATGCGCGCGCGCTCGCTGCGCGGAACGTGCCGGTGAGCGTGACCGGGGCGGGGCTTCCACAGGAGCTGGAGCTGCGGGAGCTCGTGATCGTGTTGCGCGCGCTGGCCGACCCGGCAAACAGCGTGCTCGTGGCAGCGGCGCTCGAGGGCATGTTCATTGGCTGCAGCCCGGCGGATCTGTTCGAGGCGAGTGCCGGAAAGACCGATTTCTCTATTGCGCATCGGCCGAGTCAGCTGACGTGCGCGGCGGAGCGCGGGCTCCTGGAGCTGCATGAGTGGTGGATGGTGTCGCAGCGGGAGCAGCCCGACCTGCTGCTCGAGCGGATCTTCGACGACACCGGGCTCATTGCGTACGCCGCGAGTGTCGAGCTGGGCGACAACCGCGCCGGCACCCTGCTGCACGTGGTCGAGGCGCTCCGCGCGGGGGGCGCGCGGGGCGCGTCGTCGCTCAGCGCTGCGGTCGAGGCGATCGAGAGCCTGCTCGCGAACGCGACCACGGAGGCGCCGCTCCGTCCGGGACGCAGCGACGCGGTGCGCGTGATGAACCTGCACAAGGCGAAGGGCTTGGAGGCACGCGTCGTGGTGCTGGTGGCGCCGATCGGGAAGGCGGAGCACGATGCGATGTCGCATGTGCATCGGGAAGAGAGCGGAGCCGCGAGTGGCGGCCTCGTGATCTGCGCCGACAAGGAACGCATCGCTCAGCCGGTGGGATGGCCGGCAATGGAAGCGGCGGAGTCGGCGTTTCTCGCGGCAGAGTGGCAGCGCCTGCTGTACGTAGCGGCGACGCGCGCAGAGCGCGAGCTTGTAGTCGCGCAGCTCGAATTCGAGCTGAAGAAGGGACCGGCGGAGGACACCTGCTTCTGGAGCCCGCTCGCGCCGGCGCTCGCCGCGTGCGGCAAGATGATCGAGCTGGAGGCGACGGAGCCGCCCGGACGGCGAAGCCTCGAGATCGAATCGGATGAGATGCACCGGCGTCTCGAGCGTGCCGATACGCGGAAGGCGGGCGCGGGGCATGTGCGGTATACGCACGCGACCGTCACCGAATCGGCCAAGGCCGAGCGGGAGCTGCAGCGAAACTACGACGTGCGTCCGAGTGGTGGGCATGGCGCCGCGTGGGGCCGCGCCGTGCATCGCGCGATTGAGGCGATGGGTCGCGGGCGCACCGGTGCCGCGCTTGAGCAGTTCATCCGCGCCATTGCAGCCGATGAGCGGCTCGGCGTGACGGGGCCGGTACCCGACGAAACAATCGCAACGCTCATGCGCGTGCTCGATCAGGTGCGCGAGCGCCCCGAGTGGCTGGCCTTGCAAGCGGGCCGTGCGGCGTATGAAGTGCCGATTGTGCGGATCGTCGAGCGGGACGGGAAGCCGCAACTCGTCGAAGGCGTGATCGACGCGGTGGGGTTTGGCCCTGGAGTGACCGTGCTCGACTGGAAGACTGACGAGGTGGATGGCGTCACTTGGCACGAGCGCGAGGCGGCGTATCGCAAGCAGGTCGAGATGTATGCGGCGATGCTCACGGCTCTCGACGGCGAGGCGGCTGCGGGCGAACTCGTGAGGGTAAGGGAAACCTGATGCCGGCTCCCAAACTCCAGCGTTGGATCGATCTGCTCGCGGCACTGCTCCGCCGCCAGTATCCGGTCACCTTCGAGGAGATCGTGGCCGACGTGCCCGCGTATCAGCGCGTGCGATCCAAAGTGGCACTGCGCCGCGCGTTCGAGCGGGACAAGGACGAGCTGCGCGCATTCGGCATTCCGATCACGACCGTGATGATCGATGACGAGGTCTCGGGCTACCGGCTGCTGTCGCGCGATTTCTATCTGCCGTATGTCAGTGTGCTCGCTGAGGGCAGCCCCCGCCGGGTGAAGAAGGTGGACCGGGACGGATATCGGTCGCTGGCCCAGCTCGCGTTCGTGCCGGACGAGCTGGAAGCGGTGGTCGAGGCGGCGCGGCGGGTGCAGGCGCTCGGCGATCCGCTGCTCGCCGGGCACGTGCGCTCGGCGATGCGGAAGCTGGCGGCGGACCTGCCGATCGACATTTCGCTGCAGCGGGAAGAGAAGACGTTGATGTCGATGATGCCGGTGGCCGCGATGGCGCCCGCGACGGCGTCGGCGACGGACGTGTTCGAGACACTG
>JBDTQV010000248.1:0-3830 GCA_039932015.1 Gemmatimonadota bacterium
CCGGCGGCGGTCGCGTTCACAGCGAACGCGAGCGCCGGCTCGTCTTCCGCCTGGTCGACGCGCGTGTATGCCGCGGCATTGATCACGAGATCCGGCCGGACGCGCGTCATTGCGCGCGCAACCGCGCTTACGTCGGTGATGTCGAGGTCACCGCGTCCGGGAGCGGTCACACCGAATCCGGCGGGCGCGGTTGCCACCAGTGTCCGGGCGAGCTGGCCGCCGCCCGTGATCAGAACCTGCACGCCACGTCCAGTACGAGCGCCGCGCGACGGCCACGGGGCGGTATCACGCAAAGCACTCCGCATCGGCGAAGGCGCATCCAGCCCGATCCTTTTCCGACACGATCGGCGCGACACCCGACTCGATTGGCCACGCGATCGCCAGATCGGGGTCGTCCCATCGAATGGTCCGCTCGTCCGTTCCGTCGTAGAACTCGGTGCACTTGTAGACCAGCTCGGCCGTATCGCTCGTGACGTAGAAACCGTGGGCGAATCCCGCCGGAATCCAGAGTTGGCGCTTGGTCGCCGCGGATAGCGCGACGATGACGCTGCGTCCGAAGGTTGGCGAGGAACGGCGGAGGTCGACGGCGACGTCGACGATTTCACCGCTCACCACGCGAACGAGTTTGCCCTGCGGGCGCTTGCGCTGATAGTGGAGGCCGCGCAGGACACCGCGCCGGGAGCTGCTGTGATTGTCCTGGACAAAGTCGGCCGCGAGCCCGGCCGCCGCGAACTTCGCGCGATGCCACGACTCCATGAAGAAGCCACGCTCGTCGGCGATCACCGTGGGCTCGACCAGTAGCACGCCGGGGAGTGACGTCGGCTCGACCTTCATCGCTGAATGCGCTCGCGCGCCACCCGCAGCAGGTACTGGCCGTATCCGCTCTTCGCGAGCGGGCGCGCGAGCGCCTCCAGCTGCTCGCGGTCGATGAACCCGACATGGTACGCGACTTCTTCGGGTGACGCGACCTTGAGGCCCTGCCGCTTCTCGACTGTCTGGATGAAATTCGACGCTTCCTGCAGCGAATCGAACGTGCCTGTGTCGAGCCATGCGGTGCCGCGGCTCAGCACCTCGAGGCGGAGCGCGCCGCGCCGGAGGTAGTCGGAGTTGACGTCGCTGATTTCGAATTCACCGCGCGGAGACGGTTGCAGGTTCTCGGCGATCGCGACGACATCGTTATCGTAGAAATAGCAGCCGGTCACCGCGTAATTTGACTTCGGCACCGCCGGTTTCTCTTCGATGCTCACGACCGCGCCGTCGTCGTCGAGTTCGGCGACACCGTATCGTTCGGGATCGCTGACGTAGTAGCCGAAGATGGTCGCCCCGGCCGTCCGCGCGCCCGCCTCGCGGAGCCGCGTGGTGAAGTCGCCGCCGTAGAACAGATTATCTCCCAGAATCAGCGCGACCGGGTCGGAGCCGATGAACGTGCGCCCGATCACGAATGCCTGCGCCAGCCCATCGGGAGACGGCTGTACCGCGTACGAGAGGGACAAACCCCAGCGCTGGCCGTCGCCGAGCAGGTCGTGGAACCGCGGAAGGTCGGCGGGCGTGGAAATGAGGAGAATCTCGCGGATGCCCGCCAGCATCAGCGTGGTGAGCGGATAGTAGATCATCGGTTTGTCGTACACCGGCAGCAACTGCTTGCTCACGACCTGCGTGAGCGGGTGGAGCCGGGTGCCGGATCCGCCCGCGAGGATGATTCCTTTCACGCCGCCCCTCCGAGTCCGAGCCGCTCACCGCGGTACGCGCCAGACTGGACGCGGGCGCACCAGTCGCCGTGCTCGAGATACCACCGCACGGTTTTCCGAAGCCCGCTCTCGAATGTTTCGTGGGGCCGCCAGCCAAGCTCACGCTTGACCTTCGCTGGATCGACGGCGTACCGGAGGTCATGTCCTGGCCGGTCCGCGACGAAGCGGATCAGCGTCCGGCGCTTTCCGATCGCCGCGCTTGGCGCCAGCTCGTCGACCAGATCGCAGAGGAGCTCGACGACGTCCAGATTCCGGCGCTGGCATTCTCCGCCAACCACGTATGTCTCGCCGACGCGGCCCCGCTCGAGCGCGTCGATGAGTGCACGCACGTGATCGTCCACATAGAGCCAGTCACGCACATTGGCGCCGCGGCCATAGACCGGCAGCGGCTGACCGGAAATGGCATTGAGCGTGACGAGTGGGATCAGCTTCTCGGGAAACTGGAACGGGCCGTAATTGTTGGAGCAATTGGTGGTGACGATCGGGAACCCGTATGTATGGTACCAGGCGCGAACGAGGTGGTCCGAACCGGCCTTGCTGGCGGAATAGGGCGAGTTCGGCGCGTACGGCGTCTCTTCCGTAAAGCACCCGTCGGGGCCGAGCGAGCCGTACACCTCGTCGGTCGACACGTGAAGAAAACGAAACCGGTCCCGGTCGGCCCCGGCGAGCGCGGACCAGTAGCGGCGTGCTTCGTCGAGCAGCCGATATGTGCCAACGACGTTGGTCTCGATGAAGTCGCCCGGCCCGTCGATCGAGCGATCGACGTGTGATTCCGCGGCAAGGTGCATGACGGCAGTTGGCGCGTGGCGTGCGAAGATGGCACGCATCGCGGCGGCATCGCAGATGTCCGCGTGCTCGAAGCAGTAGCGACGATCGCCAGACACCTCGGCGAGCGAATCGAGGTTGCCGGCATACGTCAGTTTGTCGACGTTGACGACCTTCGCGGGCGATTCGCGGATCAGGCGTCGGACCAGTGCCGAGCCGATAAAACCGGCCCCTCCCGTCACCAGAATGACCGAGTTTCCATCCGTGAGAATGAGCAGCAGCTCCTCAGGCCGGCATAGCCGTCCTGGCATGGGTGTCTGGGGCTGAACTGAAGGTCAAGAATCTAGCCGGGCGTCGGTGAAAACACAGGCACGTCGGGTCAGCGGGCGGTGGGGATCAGGAGCTCGAGCGGCAGGCGGGCGGAGGCGACGCCGGGGGTCAATTCGTTGTCCAACACCGTTCGCGACCCGGTGAGCGCCGACTGCCATTCCCGATTGGCCATGGCGGCGGGAAGGTGAAGCGGCGTGTCGAGCCAATGAAGGTGGGAAGTTCCGAGATCGCAGGCGGAGATGGTGATGCAATTCCGTACGGCGGAGCGCCGCACGCTCGCATGCGGCGGTGCGCAGGTACCCGGGGCGGGACTCGAACCCGCATGGGCCTAAGCCCGAGGGATTTTAAGTCCCTCGCGTCTACCGGTTTCGCCACCCGGGCGGGCGGACGCCGCAATATATCCCTTCACTGCGGAATCGACTCGCGCTGCACGCCAGCGGCGGCGGCCGTGGCCCAGGTGAGCGGCGTGCGGCCGTAGCGCTCGTTGAAATCCGCTGCGACGGCGTCAACCACCTCGTGCTCGCGATCGGTGGGCGCAAGCATGAGCACCGCCCCGCCCCAACCGGCGCCGGTGAGTCGCGCCCCGTATGCGCCTCGTGCAACCGCCGACGCCACGATGGTGTCGGCCTCGGGACAGCTCGATTCGTAGTCGACGCGCAACGAGTCGTGCCCCGCGACGAGCAGCCTGCCGAGCTCGGCAAGGTTACCCGCTGAGAGCACGTCGACAGCCGCATGCACGCGCGCGGTCTCGGTCACGACGTGCCTGGTGCGGCGGGCTAAATTTTCCGGCAGCATGGCGAGCGCGTCCGGGAGGGCACCCACCGGCACCTCGGCGAGGGATTTCAGATCGGGCCAGCGCGCATGCAGCGCGGCGAGCGCGGCTTCACACTCCGCGCGGCGCGCATTGAGCTCGCCGCCGGTGAGCTTATGCGAGATCCCTGTCTCGATGATCCATATGCGACCGGGCATGGGCACCGTTCGCATGGC
>JBDTQV010000249.1:0-3823 GCA_039932015.1 Gemmatimonadota bacterium
TCGGTCTTCGAGCACGCGCAGTACGTGCTGCTCATCGAGGGCATTTCCCGCTCGTGCAGCCATGAGCTGGTCCGCCACCGGGCGGGGTTCGGCTACTCGCAGCTCTCCCAGCGCTACGTGGACGAATCGCACGCGGCGTTCGTGATGCCGCCGGCTATACAGGGAGACGCGGCGCTCGAAGCGACGTGGACCAGCCAGGTCGAGGCGGCGCAGACCGCGTACGTCGCCGCCGTCGAGGGACTGATGACGAAGTACGCCGGGGTGGAGGACCGGGTGCACCGGCGGAAGCTGGCGCGCGAGGCGGCGCGGAGCGTGCTGCCCAATGCCACGGAGGTGAAGATCGTCGTCAGTGCCAACGTCCGCGCGTGGCGTACCATGCTCGAGCTCCGCCTCGGCGAAGGCGCCGAGCTGGAGATCAGGCGCATGGCGGTCGCGGTGCTGCGCGTGCTGAAGGGAGAAGCGCCGGCGCTCTTCGGCGATTTCGAAATCGTCAGCGGCGCCGATGGCAACGAGTTCGGTCGCGTCGAGTATCACAAAGTCTGAGAACGTTGGGAGGAAATCCGGAAACGTTTGAAGGAAAATCGAAAATTCGCAAAACTCACTTGACAAAATCGGGAAAAATCTATTGTGCGTCCGTGAAGTTTTTCTTACCTTAGTGCGTCGAAGTTCGCTACCCGCGCGGCTCGTCTCTTGTGGACGGCCTTTTTTGTAGAGAGGAATCCTTTGGCGGTTCGGATCGGACTGGCCTTTAACATCAAGCCTGATGCGCCGGCACCTCTCGCCGGGGCGATGTCCGACTCCCCTCCATCCGCCGATGAGCCTCCGTCCCATTCGCTCGCACCGCGCGCACTCCGCCCGGATCTCGAACAGCCAGATCTCTACGCCGAATGGGATGAGCCCGCGACGATCGATGCCGTCGAGCGGGCTCTCGCTGCGCTCGGTGACGTGATCCGGCTCGAGGCCAACGCCAATTTTCCCTCGGCGCTCGCCGCCGCTCGTCCCGATTTCGTGTTCAACATCGCCGAAGGTCTCTACGGTCCCAATCGCGAAGGCCACGTCCCGGCCATCTGCGAATTCCTCGGCATCCCGTGTCACGCGTCCGATCCGCTCGCCCTGGCCCTCGCGCTCCACAAGGGCCGCGCCAAGGAGATCATGGCGCAGCACGGCGTACCCACCGCACCGTTCGTCCTTGCCCGCTCGCGCGACGAGGCGCGGAACGTGTCGCTGCCGTTCCCGCTCTTCGCCAAGCCGGCGTTCGAGGGTTCGGGCAAGGGCGTGAACGTCCGGAGTCTCTGCCAGAACCGCGCGGAGCTGGTAGCGCAGGTGGACTATCTGCTCGCGACGTACTCGCAGCCGGTCCTCATCGAGACCTGGCTGCCCGGTGACGAGTTCACCGTCGCCGTCATCGGCAACGGCGACGAGGCCCGCTGCCTCCCGCTCGTGGGACTCCGCTTCGACACGCTCCCGGCCGGCGCTCCGCCCATCTACGGGTACGAAGCGAAGTGGCTCTGGGATACGCTCAGCAATCCGCTCGATATCTACGAGTGCCCGGCACGCGTGAGTGACTCGCTGGCCGAAGCCATCCGATCGGCGGCACTCGCCGCATACAAGGCGCTCGATTGCCGCGACTGGTGCCGCATCGACGTGCGCTGTGACGCCGCGGGCAACCCGATGGTGGTCGAGCTGAATCCGCTACCGGGCATTCTGCCAGACCCGCGGGACAATTCGTGCTTCCCCAAGGCGGCTCGCGCCGCCGGCATGAACTACGACGAGCTGATCCAGACCGTGGCCGACATCGCCTGGCGCCGGATCAGCGGCCGCTCGCTCCTCGCGGAGGTCCGGTCGTGAAAGTCGCGATCATCTTCGACGCCGGCAGCTCCGAGTGGTCCGCCGCGGATGTCGCGGCCGTGCTGGAGAACGTGCACGAGGTGCGCAACGTGTTGCGCGCGCATGAGCACGAGGTCGAGCTGGTCCCGGTCCGCGCCGGCGAGTTCCGCTGGCTCACCCGGTGCCGCCGCGCCGATCTGATCTTCAATCTCTGCGAGGGGATCAACGGCCACGCCCGGTTCGAGGACTACGTGGTCTCGACGCTCGAGCTCACCGGCGTGCCGTTCACCGGCTGCCGCGCGTGGCCCACGACGGTCGCGCACCGGAAGCACGTGGCCAACACGCTCATGGCCGCCGCCGGGCTGCCGGTCCCCGCGTTCATGCTGGCGCACGCGAACAAGATCCCCGCGACCTTCCCGCTGCCCGCGATCGTGAAGCCGGCCGCCGAAGACGCGAGCGTGGGCATCGACGCCGGTGCCGTCTGCACCACGCGAAAGGCGCTCCGCCAGCGCGTCTCGCAGATGCTCGAGCAGTTCGAGGAAGTGATCGTTCAGGAGTATGTGGCCGGCCGCGAGTTCAATGTCGGCTTCGTGGGGCGGCAGATGCTGCCGATCTCGGAAATCGACTTTGCCGGCATGCCGGACGGCAGCTGGCCGATCGTGACCTACGCCGCCAAATGGGTGACCGGCAGCGCCGAGGACATCGGCACAGTGCCGGTCTGCCCGGCAAACGTTCCCGCGGACGTCTCGCGGCGGATCGGGCACGTCGCACGCCAGGCATGGGAGCAGATGGCCGGGGCCGAGGGCTACGGCCGCGTCGACATGCGGGTCGCGGAGAACGGGCAGCCGTACATCATCGAGGTGAACCCGTGCCCCGATCTCTCGAGCAACGCCGGCCTCGCTCGGATGGGACGCGCCTTTGGCTGGGACTACGACGCGCTGGTGATGGAGATCGTGAACGAGGCGCTCAACCGCTCGCAGAGCGTGCGCGCCGCCGCGGCACTCGCCGGTGGCACGGTTCCGGCGTGAGCGTCGCCGCCATGACCGCACCGATGCTTCGCGCACCCGAACTTCGGGCTCCCGCCGCCGCCGATCGTGATCGCATCGAGTCGATCAGCCGCGCCACCGGACTGTTCCGCGCCGACGAGATTCCCGTGGCACTCGAAGTATTCGACGCCGCCCTCGCCGGCGATCCGTCGTACATCGCACTCGTCGCCATCATCGACGATCGCACCGCCGGCTGGATCTGCTGGGGCCACACGCCCTGCACGCTCGGCACCTACGATCTCTACTGGATGGCCGTCGACCCCGCGCTCCACGGAGCCGGGATCGGCACTGCACTGATTCGTGAGATGGAACACCGGCTCGCTGGTCTCGCGCGCATGATCGTAGTGGAGACGGCGGGCCGGAGCGACTACGCCCCGACCCGCGCCTTCTACGAAGCGAGAGGCTACCGCGCAGTCGCGACGATTCCGGATTTTTACGCCCCGGACGACGATCAAGTCGTCTACCTGAAGTACCTCACGAGTACTGCGCAGCGCTAAGGAGAACGGGTACCGTCATGGAGACCTGGCAGGAAGTTCTGAGAAAAAACTCGATCTCTTCGCTCGAGGCACTCTCGGCCAAGTTCGGTGCCGAGAATTTTCCCGAGCTCGACCGCCTGAAGCAGGCGGCGGAGAACTTCGAGTTCCGGATCTCGCCGGCGATGGTCGATCTGATCAAGTCGCCCGACGACCCGATCTGGCGGCAGTACGTGCCGAGCGTCGAGGAGCTGGATGTGGTGGACGGCGTCGTCGACTCGCTCAATGAGGACGAGGACAGCCCGGTGCCCAACATCACGCACCGCTATCCCGACCGCGCCCTCTTCCTCGTCTCGCCCGTGTGCGCGACGTACTGCCGCTTCTGCACCCGGCGGCGGAAGGTGGGCGACCCGGAAAAAATCCCGATGTCGCAGTTCGAGAGCGCCTTCCAGTATCTCGAGCAGCACACCGAGATCC
>JBDTQV010000250.1:0-3813 GCA_039932015.1 Gemmatimonadota bacterium
CGACGAGAAGGTAAATCAGGCACAGGGGCAGATCGCGACCCAGCTCCAGCGCCGTGCCGACCTGATTCCGAACCTGGTGAATACCGTGAAGGGAATCACCAAGCAGGAAGACACCGTGTTCATCTCGATCGCTGAGGCGCGCTCGCGCCTTGGCGGCGCGATCCAGTCCGGCGATGTCAATCAGATGGCGGCGGCCAATCAGACGCTGTCCCAGGGACTCGGCCGCCTGCTCGCGATAACCGAAGCCTATCCCGAGCTCCGCTCGAGCGAGAACTTCAAGGAGCTGCAAAGCCAGCTCGAGGGCACGGAGAATCGAATCGCCGTTGCGCGAAACGACTACAACGCGGCAGCGAATGACTTCAATGCCTACATCCGCCGCTTCCCCTACAACATCACGGCCAAGATGTTCGGCCACGGGAAGTCGCGCCCCTACTTCCAGGCCGACGCGGGCGCGACCGCGGCACCAACGGTGAAGTTCTAAACCGCAGGAGCGGTTCAACACAACGAGAGCGGCTTGGGGCTTCGCGCCCCGAGCCGCTCTCTTATTTCCCGTACCGTCCGACCAACAGGACTAATCGGTCACGACGTCCGGCAGCACGTAATGCAGCGGATCCACGGGATGCCCGTTCACGTGCACTTCATAGTGGAGGTGCGGCCCGGTCGCGAGTCCGGAATTTCCCACCAGCGCAATCTTCTGCCCGCGCGCGACCCGCTGTCCCGGCCGCACGAGAAGCTTCGAGGCGTGGGCGAACCGCGTCATGATGCCGTACCCGTGATCGATCGTCACGACGTTGCCGTATCCCGCCTCCCACCCGGCGCTCGCAACGCGCCCCGCGGCGGGTGCTTCGATGGGGCTGCCGAGCGGCGCTGCGACGTCGATACCTTCGTGCGGGCGGGCGATGTGCAGGATGGGGTGCTCGCGCATCGACGAAAATGCGCTCGTCAGCCAGCCCTGTGTGGGCATGATCGACGGCATCGCCTTGAGACGCTCGCCGCGGGTGGCGAGGCTGTCGGCCGCTTCGCGGAATGACGTGGCGAGGACGTTGGCGCGCCGAATCAGCGCATTGATATCGATACGGATACCGTCGGCGCGCGTACCGAGCGCACCTGGCGCGCGGACCGCGGTGTTGGTGCCGACCGGACCGCCGATGCCGGCCTGGCGAACCTGCGGATCAATTGGTGCCAGGTTGGCGAGCACGCGAATCTGCTGGTCCCGGCGGGCAATCAATTGCAATGTATCCGAGAGATAGCTGACACGACCGTGCAGCTCGCCGAGCTGCGCGGCGAGCGCCACATTTTCCTGCTCGAGCTTGACGGCACGGGAGATGTCTACCGAGCGGGAGAGACTGGCATACCCGATCAGCAGCGACACGACGACCACGGCGAGGCAGAGCCCGGCGGCGACCTTCAGGACGTTGTAGGAGACCTCCATGATTCGGGAGGGTTCCGACCCATGGGGGACCAGTACCACCGTCCAGCGTCGCTTCGCCATCCACGCTCCTTCATCAGGGAATTCTCTGCATGCCGAGCCGGCGACCAGCCACCGCTCAGCGACTTCCGTACCAGGCGTCCAGCGGGGTCAAGTATGGCCCGGCAACCTGAAGGTGTCAAGCGTAGGATTTGCTGCCTAACTCTTTAACTGTCAAAGAGTTTCGTCATGTTTTCCGGTCGCATTTTGTAACCGTTTGGCGAGTAGCGACTTCCGGCGGGCGCTGGCGATCAGGAGGTGTCAGGCGGGGCGGGGAAAGAGTGCGTCCGGTTTCGACGAGCGTGCCCCGGAAACTGCCGGCGCCACGGCGGTATGCCATCCGGTGCTCGCGACGTCACCCGGCTGGCCGAGGGCCTGCCAGAGCTGTTGCGCCTTGCCCGGCATGAACGGGCTGGCCAGCACGGCCAGACGGCACAGACATGCGCCCAGCGCCCCAAGCACCGAGTCGAGCTCCTCGTCGCGCGCCTGCTTTGCGAGCGACCACGGGGCCGTCTGCTGAATGAAGAGGTTCGCAGCGGACACCAGAGTCCACGTCGATTCGGCGGCGCCGCGAATATCCAGCGCATCGAGCGCCGTCGCATAAGCGGCAACGGCGGCCTCTCCGGCGGCGCCCAGTGCGCTGTTCGCCGGTGCAGCCGGGATCACCCCGTCGCGATATTTCTCGAGCATGGCGAGTGAGCGCGACGCGAGGTTGCCAAACCCGTCGGCGAGATCCGCTACATACCGTTCGTCGAACCGTTCCCAGGTGAAATTGCCGTCGTTCTCGAAGCCCACTTCGCGCAGCAGGAAGTAGCGGAGCGCGTCGGGTCCATGGCGCTCGATCGCCTCGTCGAGGCCGATCGCTGTACCGGCGGTTTTCGACATCTTCGTTCCGCCCCACTGCACATAACCGTGCGCCCACACTTCACGCGGCACGGCAATGCCGCCACTGAGCAGCATCGCCGGCCAGATAATGCAGTGAAAGCGCGTGATGCCTTTGCCGACGATGTGCAGGTCGGCGGGCCAGAGCGCCTCGTATCCGGGCGCCGGAAAACCGGTCGCAGCCAGATAATTGATGAGCGCGTCGAACCAGACGTAGACGGTCTGTTCAGGATCGCCGGGGAATTGAATGCCCCATGCCAGCCGCACGCGAGAAACCGAGATGTCCTGTAGCCCGCCTTCGAGTAGCCGCACCACTTCGTTGCGCCGGATCTCCGGCTCGACCGCGAGCGATCCTGAGGTGATGAGCTCGAGTAGCTCATCGCGATAGCGGCTGAGCCGGAAAAAATGGTTGCGCTCGCGCGTCCGCACGAGCTCGAGCGTCGGGTGCTCGATGCAGCGGCCGTCGACGATCTGCGCCTCCTGCTTGAACTCCTCGCAGCCGGTGCAGTACAGTCCCTCGTATTCGGCCACGAAGAGATCGTCCGGGTTTCGCTCCTGAATGCGCGTGAGCAGCGCGGTCACCGCATCGCGATGGCGCCCCTCGGTCGTGCGGATCCAGTCGTCGTTGCTGCAGAGGAGCCGGTTCCAGAAGTCGGCGAACCGATCGGCCATCTGATCGACCCACGCGAGTGGCGTGGTCCCGGCGCGCTCGGCCGCCTGCACCACGGATTGGCTGTGTTCGTCCATGCCCATGAGAAAGTGCACCTGGTCGCCGCGAAGGCGGCGATACCGGGCAATGCAGTCGGCGCCGACCTTCTCGAGCGCGTGACCAAGGTGCGGATCGCCGTTCGAGTAGTCGATGGCGGTCGTGAGGTAAAACTTGGCCACTCAGATTGCCGGGCCGGAGGTGGGACTGCCGCCGCTCGGGTCACCGCCGTTCGCGTCGCCGCCCGCGGAGTCACCGCCGCGAGGGCCGCGACGTCTGCGGCGCCGCCGGTTCCGTGGCGCCGCGTCGCCGGCCGGCGGCGCCAGAGACGCATCGGGCGCCGGCGGCGGCGTGCGCGGCTGCTGGGTCTCTGGTGCGCGATGCTCGATCTCGCGCCGCGGCGCCGGATCTCGGCGGGACGCAGCGTCTTGCCGAGGTGCAGCCTCCCGGCGGGGCGCTTCGGCTCGATCAGTCGGTATTGGCGCCGCCACGGGCGCCGGTCCCACCGCCGCGAGCACACCGCTTTCCGCCGCCGCGATTTCCTCGCGGAGCTGAAGCAGCGGGATGATGCGCGACGCTTTTCCGTCGCCGCGGAGGTACACGCGCTCGCGGAAGATGTCGACCGCGATCACCTTCTCGCTGCCAGCCGTCGTGACGACGGTTTTGCCTTCCTTCGGAAACCACTTTCGCGAGCTCACGTAAAACTCGTGCTCGTACTTGAGGCAGCAGAGCAGGCGCCCGCAGCCGCCGGAGATCT
>JBDTQV010000251.1:0-3798 GCA_039932015.1 Gemmatimonadota bacterium
CCGGCCGCACAGCAGACCGCGGCGCAGCAGGCACGCACCGCCATGTTCCGCGCCAAGCGCCTGCCCGCGCAGCCCGGTTTTCGCGTGATGATCGTGCCGGACATGGAAGGCATGGGCAGCGCGGTCGATATTCACGAAGTGATCGCCGGGAATGAAGGTGAGCGATACAAGACGCTCACGAGTCCCGACTACTGGGACCACTTCAGACTGCTGCTGACCAAAGAGGTGAACGCGACGATCGCCGGCGCCCGCGCGGCCGGTGCGCGCGGGTTCGTCGTGAACGAGGGACACGGCGGCAACATGTTCGCGAACGTGCTGCCGTGGAACCTCGACACCGCGGCTATTCTGGTCCGCGGCTTTCCCAAACCGCTCGTGATGATCACGGGGCTCGACAGCACGTTCTCCACACTGATGTTCACCGGCGCGCACGCGAATGCCGGCAGCCCGGGCGTGATGGCGCACAACTTTGCGTTCGATTCGTTCACCGTAAACGGCACGTCGCTCAACGAAGTCGGCATCAACGCGCTCATCGCCGGCGAAATGGGCGTGTCGGTGTCGCTGGTGAGTGGCGACGATGTACTGATCGACGAGACGCGAAAGATGCTGGGCGACGGGTTCGTCGCCATCGTCACCAAGCGGGCGATTGGCCGCATGGCGGCGATCACCTACAGCCCCGCGCGGGTTCGCCGGATGCTGCAGCAGGGTGCGGCGGAAGCCGTCCGGCGCGAGCAGCGGGGCGAGATCAAGCCGTTCACGATGACGAAGCCGTACAATGTGGACCTCACGCTCCGCGCCAGTTATCCGGACAGCATGGTCGCGGCCGTTGGCCGGCTGGCGGAGTTCAAGCTCGAAAAAACCGGCAGCCGGAGTTTCCGGCTCGTCACGAGCAGCGCGCGCGAGATGGGATATCTGCTCGACGCCATCGAGCAGGTGGTGCTCCGATGAGCCGCCGCCTGCTGCTCGCGGCGGCGCTCGTGCTGCCCGGCGCGCTGCACGCACAGGGACGGCCGGCTCAGCCGCCCGCCGCGTCCCCGCGTGACACCACGCCGCCATCGGCGTACTTCGGCGTGACTGAATACCGGATGGCGCGCGAAAAGCTGGAGAAGGATATCGACCGAACCGGTTTCACCGTCTACATCATCGGCGACATGGAAGGGCTCGCCTCCGTAGTTCGGAACGCGACCGAAATGCGGCCGGTCGATCGGGGCGGCACGCCGCAGCACGAGCGCTTCCGCCAGGAGCTGACCGACGAGGTGAACGCCGTCATTGCCGGCGCCCGCGCCGCCGGTGCGACGCAGTTCATCGTGAACGAAGGCCACGGCGGTACGCTGTTCCGGAACGTGTATCCCGACCAGCTCGATTCCGCCGCGATTCTCATCCGGGGCTATCCCAAGCCGATCGTGATGTCCACCGGCCTGAGTCCGATGATCGATGCGATGATGATCGTGGGCGCGCACGCGAATGCCGGCAGCCCCGGTGTGATCTCCCACAGCTTCGCCTTGGACTCGTTCACGATCAACGGACGCCAGCTCAACGAGACTGGCATCGCCGCCTTCATTGGCGGCGAGATGGGAGTGCCCATGATTCTCGCCGCCGGCGACGACGCGCTCACCAGCGAAACGCGCGAGATGCTCGGCCCGCTCGAGACGGTGACGGTCAAGACGGTCTTCTCCGGGTCTGCCGCGGGCGGTCTCGCGCCGGCCAAAGTGCACGCGATGCTCCGTGCGGCAGCCGCACGTGCGGTGCGGCGTGCGCGAGCGCACGAGCTCAAGCCGCTCACGCTCGCGCGCCCGTATCACGTGCGGCTCTGCCTTCGCCAGGGCTACGTGCGGGACGAGTGGGTTCGGAACACGGTTGGCACGCTCGACGGCATGACGGCGGACGGCGCGCCGGGATGCTTCGCCTACACCTCCGATTCTGCCGAAGCCGTCGGCAATCTGTTGAACGAAATCGAATGGACGGTGCTGAAACCGTGACCGCTCCCGAATGGACCACGGCGGATCTGTCCGATGCACACGGCGTGCGGCTTCGCGCCGCGGCACCGGTGTTCAGGAGCTACGGTGGGGCGGCACGCTTCGCCGGCGAGATCAGCACGCTTCGCGTCAGTGAAGATTACCGGCCCGTACTCGCGGCACTCGCCGAGCCGGGTGCGGGCCGGGTGCTCGTCGTCGACGGCGGCGGATCGCTCCGGCGCGCGATCCTGGGTGAGCGCCTGTTGGGCGTTGCGGCAGAGAACGGCTGGAGCGGCGTGATCGTCAATGGAGCGGTGCGGGACACGGCCCTCACCCAGGGGATCCCGGTCGGGCTGCGCGCGCTCGCCACGGTGCCGGTGCGCGGCGAATCCGGCGCGCCGACCGAGCGCGACGTGCCCGTCGAGTTTGCGGGCGTGACGTTCACCCCCGGAGAGCTGGTCTGGGCTGATGCCGACGGCATCATCGTGGGACGGGCGGAGGGCGCGACGTGACACCATGGGTGGGGTTTCTCATTCTCGCGAATGCCGTCGTCTATCTGGTGATCAACCAGACCATGCCGCAGCTCGCCTCGCTGCTGCAGTTCCGGCCCATGAGCGTCGCGGCCCTTCCGTGGACACCGCTCACCTACATGTTCGTGCACGCGGGGTTCAGTCACATTTTCTGGAACATGCTGGTGCTGTATTTCTTTGGGCCGCGCGTCGAAACCCGACTCGGGGGCAAGCGATTCATCGGTCTCTATTTCGTGAGCGGTCTCGGGGGGGCCCTGCTCTCGTTCATCAATCCGGAGATCGCGATCATCGGGGCATCCGGCGCCGTATTCGGAGTAGAGCTCGCTTTTGCGAGGTACTGGCCGCGCGATCGCATCTACATCTGGGGCGTGCTGCCGGTCGAAGCCTGGTTGCTCGTCGTGATCATGACCGGCGTGTCGATCTTCGGCGGCCTCGGACGCGTCGGCAACACGGCCCATTGGGCTCACCTGGGAGGCTTTGCGGGCGCCGCGGTTTATCTGTGGCTCATGGAGCGTTTCTCGCCCGCTCGCCAATTCCGGCAGTCCGCGAAACCATCGCCGCGAGGCGTCGGGATGATCGTGGATCGGGGCGCGGTTGAACGCTGGTCGCAGATTCGCGGGGAAGACCTGCACGAGGTGAATCGTGCCGAGCTCGACCGCATCCGCTCGGTGATCGCTGATCGCGGTCCATCGGCGCTCACACCGGACGACCGGGCATTTCTCGACCGGTTCAGCGCGCGCTAGAAGCCGCGGCTGCAGCCGCGCACCAACAACCTTCATCCGAGGATCCATGGCTTCACGCGACCCGCGCATCGACGCGTATATCGATCGCGCCGCTCCGTTCGCGCAGCCGATTCTCCGGCACCTTCGTGCGATCGTGCACGAGGCCTGTCCGGACGTCGAGGAAACCCTGAAATGGAGCATGCCGCATTTCATGCATCAGGGTATGCTCTGCCGCATGGCCGCATTCAAGGCGCACTGCGCGTTCGGCTTCTGGAAGGGGTCGCTGATTGTCGATCGCGCCGGCGGGCCGGCACTGGGCGCGATGGGCGAGTTCGGTCGGATCACGAGGATCGAAGACCTTCCGCCGGCCCGCGTGCTCGGTGGATACGTGAAGCAGGCGGTTCGGCTCAACGAGCAGCAGGTGGCAAAGCCGGTGCGGAAACGGCCGCCCACGCGCGTCGTCGTCCCGCCCGAGCTTCGGACGGCGCTCGCCGGAAATCCCGCCGCGGGGAAAGTGTTCCGCAAGTTCACGCCGGCGCAACGCCGCGAATACACCGAGTGGATTGCCGAAGCCAAGGGTGCCGAGACCCGCGC
>JBDTQV010000252.1:0-3780 GCA_039932015.1 Gemmatimonadota bacterium
CTGTCCCGACGAGATTCGCGTCCGGCTCCTCCTCATCGACGCGCCAGAGCGAAGCCAGCGGCCGTTCGGGGGCGCGGCCGCGATGCAGCTGGAGCTGCTGTTGCCGCGAGGTAGCCGAGTCAGCCTCGAGCTCGACGTGCGCGCCGTCGATCAATACGGGCGCACGCTCGCGTACGTGTTCTCGGAAGATGGGCGCATGATCAATGAGGAGATGGTGCGATCAGGTTACGCACTGGTGCTCGTCTATCCGCCAAACGTGCGGTACGTCGAACGGATCCGCGCCGCCGCCGCGGAGGCGCGCGCCGAGCGGCGAGGGCTCTGGCATACGACTGGTTTCGAATGCACGCCCAGGGAGCACAGGCGTCGCCTGTGCTGACCGCATCGCAATTTGGCCAAACGCACCTGCGAGTTTGCGACAAATTTTAGAGTTCCCGGCTAGAGTGACAGGAACCCTCATTTCACGCCGAGATACTTATGAGCACGGATCGTCCCTCGCTGATGGCTACCACCATGACCGCGTCCCTTACCATGCGCGAGCTGCGCCCCAGCATCGACTGGTATCGCGACATCCTCGGCTTTGCGGTCGAGCGTGAATACGAGCGCGAGGGAGAGCTCGTATTCGCGTCACTCACGGCCGGTGCTGTCCGGCTTGGGTTGAGCCAGGATGATGGGCGAAAAGGGTACGACCGTCCGAAGGGGGACGGTCTCTCACTGCAGCTCACCACCACGCAGGACATCGATGCGCTGGCGCGCGGCATGAAGGAGCGTGGTGCCAAACTCGATACCGAACCGACCGACATGTCGGGCGTCCGGACGTTCCGGTTTCGTGATCCGGACGGTTTCCGGTTCGTTATTTCGTCGGAGCGGGCGGGAGCGGAGTGAACGGAGGCACGCAGCGCGCCTGATGGCCGGTGGACGGTCCCGTGTTGCGACGCGCTCCGATCCGGACAGCGACCTGCGTCATCGGTTTAGATTCGACCTGATGACGTTTGGTTGATCGGGATCGGGGAGGCCACAAGATGATGAACATCGTCACCGCGCTCGAGAGCAACAGTGCAGTCATCGCCGATTTTCACGCGAAAGCTGCTCGCGTGCCAAAGGCGCGATGGGCGGAGTCGCGGGCGCCGGGAAAGTGGTCGCCGGCGCAGGTCGCGGAGCACGTCGCACTGGCGTATGAAACGAGCGATGCGCTGCTCCGCGGGCCGGCGCCGGGTGGCGCCCCGCGGTTTTTGCGGCCGCTGCTGCGAGGGGTGCTGATGGGCATGGTACTCCGCCGGGAGGCTTTCCCCCGTGGGAGCCGCTCCCCAAGGATCATGCAGCCGGCTACGGTGCCGGCGGAGCGCGGAGTCGTACTCGAGCGGTTGCACGCCGCGGCGGCGGCGTTCGACGCGCACGTTCGCGCGCACGGCCCCGCCGTCGAGCATCCGTTCTTCGGCGCGGTGCCGCTCGAGAACTTCATCCGCTTTCAGGAGATTCACACACGGCACCACGCGGCGCAGCTTCCCGGCTGACCGATGCGCGTGCTTTTCGTTGGTAACAGCTTCACCGCGCGGAACGATTTGCCGGGCATGCTGGCGCGGATGGCAGCGGCGCGCGGGCATGTGCTGCAGCACGATCTCATCCAGCAGGGGGGTGCATCGCTTCGGGCGCATTGGAACCGCGGTACGGTGGTCCATGCAATGCGACACAAGCACTATGACATAATCGTGTTGCAGGAGCAGAGCACGTTGCCCGTCAGGAACGCCCGGCGGATGCACGAGAACGTGCGACTGTTCACCGAGATGATCGACGAAACAGGCGCGCGCGCGGCGCTGTACATGACGTGGGCCAAACGGAATGCGCCGGAGACTCAGCAGGCGATTACGGCTGCGTATACCGCGATCGCTCGCGAGACGGGTGCGCTACTGGTGCCGGTGGGAAACGCCTGGACGCGCTATCTGGAGTCACACGAAACGCCGGCGTTGCACGACAGGGACATGAGCCATCCTGCACCGGCGGGGACATACCTGGCGGCGTGCGTCTTTCATGCCGTGCTGTTCGAGGAAAGCGCCGTCGGGCTTCCATGCGAGGTTCCCGGACTCACGCCGGCCGCCGCCGCCGCGATGCAACGTGCCGCGGACGGAGCCGTCGCGGACGGAGCGCCTGGCTCAGACGGAGCTACGTCTCCGAATGCCTGATCGCCAGCCGATCATTCGTGCGGCGGCGCGCTCGCCGTCGCCCACACGCGCGTATTCTGGGTAGCGCGGTTGATGGTCGAGTCGTGCAACGACCGCACGTACGTCACGAGATACCAGATCGGCTCGCGCGCCACCGCCTTGTACGAGGGCATGCCGAGGGGCCGGCCTTCGTAGATCGACTGGTAGACCTCGCGCGGCGTTCCGCCGTATCGCCAGCGGCCGTCATCGAGACTTGGCCCCACACTTCCCGCCGCACCATCCCCGTGACAGCCATCGCAGTTGTAGCGGAGGAAGAGCGCGGCACCGGTCTTTACCGCATTCGCATCCGTGGCGTATGGATTGCCGCCGGTGTCAGCGGGGACGACCTGGCCGGCTTGCAGGTGTCGGGGGTGATTGGTCACGCCGGTCCACGCGACCGACTGGGCGACCGCGCTGTCGGTCGGCGCGGCTGCAGCGGGCGATGCGCCTGAAGCCGCCGGTAACGCCGCCTTCCGCGGCAATGCATCTCCGTTCCCGCACCCCGCCAGCCACGCAAGCGCCGGCAGCCACACGGCGAGCAGCAATCCGCGTGCAATCATGACTTCTCCTTAGGCGGGAGCGCGAACACCCATACCATTCCGCCCCAACTCGTGTGCCGGGCCAGGTCGACGATCACTTCGGCCGGCATTCGCGTATCGTACGGCGCATCGGAGCGCACGTCGCCTCCCACCAGCGCGCCCATGTCGCCCCCCACTCCCGCATAGATCGCGATGTACTGCCGTCCGTCCGGCCCGAGATACGTGATGGGATTGCCCACGATGCCGGATCCGACCTTGAGCTTCCAGAGCACGTCACCGGTCCGTGCGTTCACCGCCTTGAACCAGCCGTCGAGCGTGCCGTAGAAGACGACATCGCCCGCCGTGGCGAGCGTGCCACTCCAGACCGGGAATGGCTCGCGAATTTCCCATACCTTCCGCGCCCCCACCGGATCCCACGCGATGAACGCGCCCTTGTTGCCGCCCGGCCCCGCGTGATACGGCGCGCTCGCGCCCATGTACGGCGTGCCCGCGATGTAACTCACGTCGTGCACCTGCCAGTCCATGCACATGTTGTTGGTCGGCACGTAGAACAATCGTGTCCGCGGTGAGTACGCGGCCGGGCCCTGGTCCTTGCCACCCTCGAGCGACGGGCAGATATCCTTCGTCCATCCGGTGCCGCCGGTCTGTTTCGCCTTCACCACCTGCGGGCGCCCGGTCGCGAGGTCCACGCCTGTCGCCCAATTGAGGTGAATGTACGGCTCCGCCGACAATACTTCGCCGGTGGCCCGGTCCTGCACGTAGGCAAAGCCGTTCCGGTCGAATCGCACCAGCGTTTTCCGCGTCTTGCCGCCAAGCGGAAGGTCCACCAGGATGTTTTCGTTCACGCCGTCGTAATCCCAGCTGTCGTGCGGCGTCTGCTGATAGGCCCAGCGGAGCGCGCCGTTCGCGGGATCGCGCGCGAGCACGCTCGTGGCCCACTTGTTGTCACCGGGCCGCTGATCCGGATTCCAGGGGCCGGGGTTGCCGGTGCCATGATAGAGCAGGTGCAGCGCGGGATCGTACGAAATCCAGCCCCACGCCGTGGC
>JBDTQV010000253.1:0-3772 GCA_039932015.1 Gemmatimonadota bacterium
CCCTGGTCAGGCCATCTGGCGCTGCCCGGCGGCCGGCAGGATCCGGACGACGAAGATCTGCTCGCCACTGCGATTCGCGAAGCGGCCGAGGAGGTCAGCCTCACGCTCGATCGGAGTGCGCTGGTCCGCACGCTCGATGACGTCATTCCGCGTACGCCGACTCTCCCGGCCATTGCGGTGCGCCCGTTCGTGTTTCGACTGCAACAGAGGCCGCTGGTCGTGCCGAACATTGAAGTCGCGGCGGCCGAGTGGATCGAGCTTGCGGCGCTCACCAATCCGGCGGTGCACCGCGAAATCGATCTCGATGTCGCAGGCACCCGTCGCCGCGTCCCGGCCTACGTGACTCGGTTCGGCAATATCTGGGGCATGACCGAACGGATTCTCAGCCTTCTGCTCGCCGAGGGGTAATTGGCCATACGGCAGCTTGACATGCGGACTGGTGCAATCTAGAGTTAGGCTACACTAAACTTGGAGTTTGTGTGAACGCAGTGCCCGCGGCCGACTCGCTCACCCGGTCGGTCGAAGATTATCTGAAGGCTATTTACCGGCTGTCGCCCGGCGGAGAACCGGCCGCGACGAGCGAGATCGCGCACCTCCTGGACCTGTCCGCGCCCTCGGTGAGCGGCATGATCAAGCGGCTGTCGGAGCAGGGGCTCCTGGAGCACGCGCCGTATCGCGGCGTCTCGCTCACCGCTGAAGGCCGCCGAGTCGCGCTCCGGATGGTGCGGCGCCACCGGGTGATCGAATCGTATCTCGTCGGTTGGCTGGGCTACAGTTGGGACGCGGTACACGACGAGGCTGAGCGCCTCGAGCACGCGGTGTCGGACGAATTGATCGAGCGCATGGCCGCATCCCTCGGGAACCCCGGCGTCGATCCGCACGGCGACCCAATTCCCACCGCGGAGGGAGACGTCGCGGAAGTGGTGTCGACGCCGCTCGCCGAATTGCCGGTAGGGACGACGGTCGCCATTGTCCGGGTCCACGCTGCCGATGCCGAGCGGCTGCGCTATCTCGCCGAGCTTGGGCTCAAGCCCGGCGCCGTCGTCAGCGTGGCTGACCGCCGGCCCTTCAGGGGGCCGATCACCGTCTCCACTCCCGCCGGTGATCGCGTGCTCAGCGTCGAGATGGCCGCGGACCTGCTGTGCGTGCGTCAGGAGGAGAGCGCATGAGCGTTGCTCCGACGCCGCCCGCGGAGGATCTTGCCGGCTGGCGGTATCCGCGGCGCGGACCGAGTCTGCCGGAATCGTATCGAAGCGTCCGGATTCCGGCTGGCGCGAGTTTCTGGCGCAAGGCGCTGGCGTTTTCCGGCCCGGGCTACATGGTGGCCGTGGGCTATATGGATCCCGGCAACTGGGCGACCGATCTCGCCGGTGGCGCACGCTTCGGTTATACGCTGCTCAGCGTCGTGCTGCTGTCCAACCTCATGGCAATGCTGCTGCAGTCGCTCGCGCTCAAGCTCGGCATCGTCACCGGGCGCGATCTCGCGCAGGCCTGTCGCGATCACTATTCGCGACCGGTCAGCTTCGTACTCTGGCTGCTCTGCGAAGTCGCGATTGCGGCGTGTGACCTGGCCGAGGTGATTGGCTCGGCCATCGCACTGAACCTGCTGTTCGGCATTCCGCTGCTCTGGGGCGTGTGCCTGACCGCGGTCGACGTGCTGGCGATTCTGCTGCTGCAGCATCGCGGATTTCGCTATCTCGAAGCGTTCGTTGTGGTGCTGGTAGGCACCATTGGCGCCTGCTTTGCGGTCGAGCTGCTGCTGGCGCGGCCCGATGTTGGCGGCATCATGCGCGGGCTGGTGCCGCACGCCCAGGTCGTCACCAATCCGATGATGCTCTACATCGCAATCGGCATCCTCGGCGCGACGGTCATGCCGCACAATCTGTATCTGCACTCGTCGATCGTGCAGACGCGCGGCATTGGCCACGACGCCGCATCCAAGCGTGAGGCCATCCGGTTCGCCACCTTCGACTCGACGATCGCGCTCTTCTTCGCCTTCTTCATCAACGCCGCGATTCTCATCCTTGCCGCCGCGACGTTTCACACGACCGGCAATCAGGGTGTCGCCGAAATCGGCAATGCCTATCACCTGCTCACGCCGCTGCTCGGCACCACCGCTGCGAGCGTGCTGTTTGCGGTGGCGCTGCTCGCATCGGGCCAGAACTCGACGATCACCGGGACACTCGCGGGCCAGATCGTGATGGAAGGCTTCCTCGACATTCGGCTGCCGCCATGGCTCCGCCGGCTCGTCACCCGGTTCATCGCGATCGTGCCGGCCGTGATCGTCACGGCCATGTACGGCGAGAAGGGGACCGGCGCGCTGCTCATTCTGAGCCAGGTCATCCTCAGCCTGCAGCTCTCGTTTGCCGTGGTGCCGCTGGTCCGTTTCACCTCCGACCGTGCAAAGATGGGTGTCTTCGCCAACGGTCCGCTAATGGGCGCCATGTCCTGGCTCGTTGCGCTCGTCATCATTCTGCTCAACGCTTGGCTCCTCGTGGGCACGGCCAGGGAGTGGTTGGCATGAGGCGCCACGTGACTGCGCTCGCCGTCGCGCTCGCATCGATCTTTGGCGCGCGGGTGGGGGCGCAGGAAGCCCGGCCAATTCAGGACAATAGTTTTCTCGTGGAAGAGGCATACAATCAGGAGCCCGGCGTCGTGCAGCACATCAGCACCCTGCAGCGCTCACCCTCGTCGTGGAGCTACTCGTTTACCCAGGAGTGGCCAGTCGGCGGGATTCGAAACCAGCTTAGCTATTCGATCCCGGTCTCCGGCGCGGCCGGAAGCACCGGATTCGGCGATATTGCGCTCAACTACCGGCGTCAGGTCGTGGGGACAGGGGAAACCCGGCTCGCGGTGGCACCGCGGTTCACGGTGCTGCTGCCCACTGGAAGCGTGGCGAGCGGACGCGGCGCCGGGGGCGTCGGGGTGCAGGTGTTGCTGCCGGCGAGCTACTCGATCTCGCGCGCGCTCGTGTCCCACTGGAACCTCGGCGCGACCATCACGCCGCGCGCGCACGCCCAGGGGGCGGGGTCCGTGGCCACCACGTCCGTCAACGCGGGCGCGAGCCTGATCTGGCTGGCGCGTCCATGGATGAACCTGATGCTCGAGGGAATCTGGAGTCGTGCCGAATCCGCCGTGGCGGCTGGGCTCACGCGCACCGAAACGAGCTGGTTCGTGAGTCCCGGTGTGCGCTGGGCGATCAATTCACCGGGGGGGCTGCAGGTGGTGCCGGGTATCGCGTACATGATCGGGCTCGGGCCCAGCGGCGGAGAGGGCGCACTGTTCGCTTACCTGAGCTTCGAGCATGCCTTCAGGTCACACTGAGAGCTGCCGCGTCCCACTCCTGCCGATTGTTATCCTGCCGATAGAGATGTTCCAGGTCCACCACGACGTTGCCGCCGTCACGCCGTAGCGCGAAACGATCCATGCTCCGGGTCGCGCGGCCCGAGATAAATACGCCGTCGGGCTGATAGCGTGACTTGTGCTTTGGGCACTGGAAACGGCCTTCATCCTGAAGCCAGCGCAGCGCGGTGTGCTGGTGGGGACAGGAGAGTGAGAATGCGTAGACGCGGCCCTGATAGCGCATCAGAATGACTTCGGCGTCCCGGTCGATGGTCGCACCGTCGGCGGCGGGCAGCGGATAGGTCCGCTCATCGCCGCTCACGCGGATGGCGTGCGCCATTCGCACCGTCATCGCGCCGGCTCGCGCAGGCGTCCCGCCGAGTGCGAGCACCGCGCCCGCCACTAGCCCGGCGGCATCGCGAAGAAAGCT
>JBDTQV010000254.1:0-3772 GCA_039932015.1 Gemmatimonadota bacterium
GCGCGCGGGGCTGCTGGGCACGCGCCGGTGCACGACGCACCACGAGTGTCTGCCCGCGCTGCGCGCGCTCGCGCCAGAGGCGCAGGTGATCGACAATCGCGTGTTCGTGATCGACGGACCACTCGCCTCGAGCGCGGGCATCACGGCGGGAATCGACATCGCGCTGCACCTGATCGCGGGCGAATGCGGCGAGGCGCTGGCGGCCAGCGTTGCGGAAGACATGGTGGTGTATCTGCGGCGCTCGCCTCGCGATCCCGAACGATCTCCCTTTCACATGCACCGGCGCCACCTTCATGCGACGGTGCATCGCGTGCAGGACGCGATTATCGACTGTCCTGAGCGCGAGTGGACGATGGCATCACTCGCGGCGGCAGGACATTCGACCGAACGTCACCTGCTTCGGCTGTTCATAGACCATGCGCAGGTCTCGCCGCTGGACTATCTGCGGTCGATTCGTCTCGAGCGCGCCAGGCAGGCACTCGAGTACGGCACGTCGGTGACCCGCGCGGCCGAGGTGGCGGGGTTCAGCTCCGCGCTGCAGCTTCGACGGGCGTGGAGCCGCCAGTGGGGCGGGACGCCGCGGGACGCGGCACGCGCGGCGCGGCAGTCATGAGGGTTGGCGCGATCGATCTGCTCGGTGGCGCCCTGGTCGGGCTCGGTGCAACACTGATGATGGATATCTGGAATACCTTCCTGAAGCCCACGTTCGGCATCGCCTCGCTGAACTATTGCATGCTCGGACGGTGGGTTCGCCATCTGCCGTCCGGAGTGATGCGCCACGCGAGCATTGCTGGTTCACGCTCGATGCCGCACGAGTGCACGGTCGGCTGGATGGCGCATTACTCCATCGGCGCGATGCTCGCGGTAACGTTCGTCGTGATTGGACCCCGCGAGTGGCTCGCGCAACCGACGTTCCTGCCGGCACTCATCTTCGGTGTCGTCACGGTCGTGTTTCCATTCTTCGTACTGCAGCCCTCGCTCGGATTCGGTATCGCCGGCTCGAGAACGCCCAAGCCGGCGCAGGCGCGGCTGAAGAGTCTCGTGACGCACGTCGTGTTCGGCCTCGGGCTTTACGTGTGTGCGCTGGCCGGGACCCTTCTGCCGGGGATCCCATGGTGACGCAATCGGCACCGATGCGCTCACGACGCCGGAGAGGTGACTGATGATCCTCGCGAATTGTTTGACCGCCGCATGCAACCCAGCGTGATCCGGGTCGCCGCAGCGCTTGTACTTCTCTCGGCGTGCACTGGCGCGTTCGAGGTCACGCCCGCGGCGCTCGAGGGAACGTGGGGAGGGCCTCACGCGGAAGTGACATTCGATGCCACCGGCCGGGGCATGGCTCAGTACGAGTGTGCCAGTGGAACGCTCGACCCGCCGCCCTGGCCCACGTCCTCCGGTCGATTTACGGCCACCGGGGAGCACGTGATCGGCCATGGCGGACCGGTGGGCGACGGAGATGCACACGACGCGCACCCCGCACAATACGAAGGCCGGCTCCACGGCGATCGACTCAGTCTCACCGTGCGATTGCTCGACCAGGATATCGTTCTGGGTCCGTTCGAATTGCAGCATGGCCAACCTGGTGCCCTTTTTCGTTGCCTGTAGCCGCGCCGCTCGAGGCACCGGGAAGCGCCGCCGCATCGGCGCACGCGCACGCCGATTTCATCCGAATTCGGGACTTGCAACATGACGACTGACGAAAGCTTGGGGAACGGGCCCGATCTCGCCGCCGGCATTCCAGCGACCGAGCTCGGCGAAGGTACGATGCTCGAAGGGCATGTCGGCGGCGACGCGGTAGTCGTCGCACGATATCACGGCACCGTGTACGCAGTCGGCGCAAAGTGTACGCACTACGGGGGCCCGCTCGCGGAAGGCATCCTCGTCGACGGCACGATTCGCTGCCCGTGGCACCACGCCGCCTTCGACCTCCAAACCGGTGCGGTGCGGCGGCCACCTGCGCTGGATCCGATTCCGTGCTGGAAGGTGCGCGAAGAGAATGGCCGCATCGTCGTCGCGGGGCGGAAGGACCCAGCTCCGCCGCGTGCGACACCTTCTGTATCGGTCCCCGCAACACCCGAGTCGATCGTGATCCTCGGCGGAGGCGCGGCGGGACTGTACGCGGCGGAAACGCTTCGACGCGAGGGATACGATCGTGCCATCACCATGATCGAAGCCGGCCCGGACGCGCCGTACGACCGTCCGAATCTCTCAAAAGATTACCTCGCCGGAACCGCATCGGAGGAGTGGATTCCACTCCGCGCCCCCGGATGGTACGCCGAAAACGAGGTCGAGCTGCTGTTGAATTCGGAAGTGACTGCGATCGATCCAGCCGCGCGCACCGTGCAACTCGAGGACGGCACGGCGCGACCGTTCGGGGCGCTCCTCATCGCGACCGGCGCCGAGCCGGTACGGCTCGATCCGGACGTGGCACGCGGAAAGGTTCATTACCTCAGAACGCTGGGGCACAGCCGGGCGCTGATTGCCGCTGCAGGCCATGCGCGCTCGGTCGTCATCCTCGGGGCGAGCTTCATCGGGCTCGAGGTGGCCGCGGCACTCCGTGAGCGGAACCTGGATGTCACGGTCGTCGCGCCGGACGAGCGCCCGCTCGAGCGCGTGTTCGGACCCGAACTGGCCGATTTCATCCGCCGCCTGCACGAGGATCACGGCGTCAGGTTTCGGCTGGGACGCAAGGCCGCTGTGGTGGAGGACGGTCGGGTGGTACTGGACGACGGGACCGTGCTGCAGGCGGATCTCGTCGTGGCCGGCATCGGCGTCCGACCGCGCGTCGCGCTGGCCGAACGCGCAGGGCTCACGATGGATCGTGGCATTCTGGTCGACGAATACCTGCAGACGAGCGCGCCGGGCATCTATGCCGCCGGCGATGTCGCCCGCTGGCCGGACGCGCGAACCGGCGATCGCATTCGCGTGGAGCACTGGGTGCTGGCCCAACGCCAGGCGCAGACGGCGGCGATAAACATGATGGGCGGAGCGCGGCGGGAGCGATTCACGGCGGCCCCGTTCTTCTGGAGCCGGCACTACGACCTCTCGATCGACTACACTGGCCACGCCGAGCGATGGACCGCCGTCGAGGTGAACGGCGACCTCGCGGCACGGGATGCGTCCGTGACGTACCGGAACGGCGAGCGCGCGGACGCGGTCGCAACGCTCCACCGCGACCGCGTCAGTCTCGCCTCCGAAGCGCGAATGGAGGCTGCGGCGGCGGCGGCGGCGGCGGGCCGGAAGTAGCCAAGCGCGGTGTGCCGGAAGGCCTCATCGACGGCTATCGCGAGGGAGCCGCCATGCTGAATGGCGGTGCGGGCGCACCGCCGTTGGGGTGCGACGGCGAAACAAGCCGGGCACTGACCAGCGCCGCCTCGACAATGGCGCGATCGTCGGCGCCGAGCGGCTGAAGGGGCGCGCGAGGGAGCCCACCGGGCAGACCCAGCAGATCGAGGGCTGCCTTCACGCCGGGCACACCATATTTCGCGACTACCGCCCGGTGCAGCGGGGCCGCCACTTCCTGGATCCGGATCGCTGCTTCCCGATCGTTCGCCTTCCACAATCTGTAGATCTCGGTACACTCCGCCGGCGCAAAGGCGGCGAGACCAAGAATACCGGCACACGCGCCGGCGCCAAGCGCATCGTGGAGCACGGCTGCGGTACCTACGATGACGGCGAAATTCTCATCGCAGGTGCGGACCAGCTCACCGAGCGCGGCGAGATCACCGGTCGAGTCCTTCACGCCGACGATGTTGGGATGGCGCGAAAGGCG
>JBDTQV010000255.1:0-3767 GCA_039932015.1 Gemmatimonadota bacterium
ATCGGCGGGGCTTTTCGCATCGACCCTCAGTGGTGCTCGATCACCACGATCCGTCCTCGGCCTGGCTCGATCTTCAGCAGTTCGCCCGGACGGAGCTCGCCGCCGGGCTGAAAGCCCTCGATTGCCGGCACCCGGAAGCGCGCGGTCGCCGAATCGATGCCGAGTGCTGCCCAGTTCACGTTGAGCGGGACGGTCACCGTGTCCGCCGCCCAGCTCGCCACCGCGACGAGGGTCCGGCCGGCGCGGACGTAGCTCGTGCTCAGCACGTCGGGGCGTCCGGTCTGCACCGGCCGCCTGGCCACCCACCAGCCGATCATCCGGCTGTCGGCAATTCCGAACGCGTCCCACTCGCGCCAGAGCGCGCGCGGATCGCCGCCGGTCCACGGCAGCCGGTTGGTCATCCCGAACACCATGCCGCGCCACGGATTTCCCCCGTCCTGGAGCATCTCGCCCATGAGCCCGAAGGGAATGCCCGACATCTCGACCAGCCAGTAATCCGGCGCCGTCTTCTGGTAGTCGAAGTACTCGCCGAACCAGAGCCGGTCGATGTACGGGAAATGTTCGAGATAGAGATTGGCGCTGCTCGCGAAACCGTCGTTCGGATTGAACTGGTTTGCCGAATGCAGGTCGATCCGCTCGCCGGGCCCGCCATGCGAGGCGAGCACGCGCCGCACGCGCTGCATCGTCGTTCGGTCGAACGCCACGTCGTCGAGGTACAGGCCGTCGATCCCGGTGTGGTCGGCCAGCCACTGCAACCCTTCGATATAGAAGTTATGCCAGCGAGAGATGCCGCTGGTCACGAGCGCGATGTCGTGCAGCTCCGGCACGACCCAGCCCGGGATGTAGTTCGAGCCTGCGTGCTCCTGCAGCCACGAGTGCCCGCCGCCTGGACCCGCCGCGAAGACCTCGGTGCCCAGACTCCGCAAGGCCCAGAACTCGGGCGCGCGATAGGTCAGCTCGCGAACGGTGTAGTAGATCTTCATTCGCATGCCGGCCGCGTGCGCTGAATCTGCGTACGCCTTCATGGCGTCGGGGCGCAGGAACGGATAGTTGATGAAGGGATTGACCGGTGTCGCGTGATGGACGTTCACCACGTTGGCACCGATCGCGCGGATGCTGTCGATCGGGGCGTACCGATGGAAGTAGCGCGTGGAGAAGTGCGTGCGCGTGTCGAGCGGATGGAACGGCGTGATCAGAAGGCGAACGTTGTAGTAGACCGTGTCGCCAGGCGAGATCGTTCGCGCGCCGCTGTAGCAGGTAGCGCGGTACGCCGCCGCGTCCGTACGAAAGCGGCACCCGCCCCGCCCGTCATTCTGCCACGATGCCGGCATCACCAGCGGCCGGAGCTGGTAGAAGTTCGTGTTGAGTGGGCGCTCGTAGCGCTCGTCGGTAAGGGTGAACTGTAGGCCGGCGTTCACGTCGCCGATCCACGCCGCGTCCTGGTTGCGCTTCACGTCCCAGGTCCAGTCGTACGATTCGGGCGCTGCGCCGCCTTTCCGATTGAGCCCCATGAAGTAGCGCGCGACGTCGCGGCGGAACGGGATCTCGAGCCGGACATCGTTCAAGCTGGTGCGAGCGGTGGCGGTCAGCGCGATGGTGTACTGGATGTTGCCGTCGAAATCGAGCTGTGCGCGCGTGCGCATCGCAAGCGCGCCGGCGCGGCTCGACGACGCCCAAAGCGCTGCACCCGGAAGTTGCCGCGTCACCCGCACGCCGGCGCCGGTCCAGTGCAGTTCGCGCCCCGCTGAGTCCTCCGCGATGAGCGACACCGGTGCCGCAAGCATCGCGCGGCCGCTCGCGCCGATCGAGTTCATATCGTCGGTGAAGAAGCTCGTGATCTGGGACGGAAGCCCGGTCGCCGCCAGTGAGATGCTGCGCCCGAGCACGCTGAGCGTCGTCCCGCGTACGCGCACGGGCGTATATGGCGGCACGAGGGTCGTGTCGAGACGCGCTCGCGAGTCGAGCCAGCGAAGCCGGCTGAGCCGCCACGGCTCATCGTCCCCATGATTCGCGATCACCGCGCCGGAAATGGTGAGCTCGATCGGGAGCTTCCGCGGAAGCATTCCGGCCGCGCGAATCGTTACGGTGCCGATGTACCGGCCGCTGGCCGAGGCGGGCACCATGACGCCGGCCCACAGCGCCTGCACATGGTCCGCGCTCACCCGCAGGCGGCGCGAGAACGGATGCCCCTGCCAATCCACTCCGCGCGTGTCGAACGAGCTGAATGCGGCGGCAGGTATGGCCGCCGCGCCACGGTTGCCGCTGAGCGCGGTGAACTCGACCGCCACACTGTCGAGGTCCTGCAGCGCCCAGAGCCCGAGTTGGAAGGCGTAGAACTCGCCGGGCCTGGCCGTGCCGGTAACCGGCGTGTTGGCGCGGCCGGCGAGCCAGCGCAGTGGCAGATCGTCGGACATGCGGATTGAATGAGTACGGTCCTCCGGAAACAGCACGAACGGCTCGTCCGCGTACCGCATCCGCAGCGCGCGTGTCTCGGCCGCGGTCGCGATCTGCTCCATCGGGTCCATTCGATCGACCGAGTCGGCGGCCTGGAACTCTACGAAATGCGCGATGGGAAGGCGCGCGGCCGCGGCAGTCTGATCGCCGCGGGTGGAGAATCCCGCGCGTGCGATCCACGCGGCGTCCGCGACGGAGTCGGGAGGTTGATAGGTGATCCTGGGGTAGTTGGACTTCACGCTGCCCTGGTAGGGCATGTAATAGATGTAGTACTCGCCGGGCCCCGCGGTCGGTTCGAACGCGACATCTCCGGATTCTCGCGTGACGGACACCGGCAGCGTGTTGCGGATGCGCACGCCGCTCGCCGTCGACACTATGATCCGCTTGGTTTCAGGGTGCTGGTCCCGACGGCGCCAAGGGAGTAGCGCATGCACTGCCGGTGCCCCGGAGAGGACCCGCACCACCGCCCGGTGATTGCCGAGCGAGTCGGCGTTCCAGTGACCGGTGGCGTACCGGGGAGAACCGGGTTGCTGCGCAGTGAGGGTTGTAGCGGCGGCGAGTATCGCGACGAGGCAGAGTCGGAGTTGGGTCATGGAGAAGGGTAACCGCTCGGCCGCGGCGGGCGCAGCGCGCATAGGCAAACGGCGATGCGCAATACCGGTTTCGCTGAGGCGCACGCCATGGCATTGACCGGAGTTACAACACTTCTTAAGATATATCGTCAGTTACTTGCGTATGAACTTACTGGAGGAAGTTATGTCAAAGGGCAGCGACGACTGGGGATTTGGTCCCGGCTTTCCGTTTGGAGGCGCGTGGCGCGCGCCGTGGGGCGGCAGAGGGCGCGGTGGACCGCGGCGCCGAACGCAAATGTTCGAGTCGGGAGAAATCCGGTTCGTGATTCTGCGGCTGCTCAAGGAGAAGCCGCGGCATGGATATGAAGTGATCAAGGCGATGGAGGAGAAGATGGCCGGGTGCTATTCGCCGTCAGCCGGCACCGTCTATCCAACGCTGCAGCTTCTGGAGGATGAGGGGTACATCCGGGCCGTCGAGACCGATGGCAAGAAGGTCTATCACCTCACCCCTGAAGGCGAGAAGTACCTCGAAGAGCATCGGGATTTTCTCGAAGAGATCATCGATCGAGTCCGCGAAACGGTCCGTGACTACACTGGCGGCGGCATCGGCGAGGTGCAGAGTGCGTTCGCCAGGCTTGCGGGGGTGACGTTCAAGCGCGCGTGGCGTCGCGGTCCAGAGGATCCGGCGCTCCATAGGGTGAGCGAGATCCTGAAGAAGGCCACTGCGGACATCGAGGAAGT
>JBDTQV010000256.1:0-3745 GCA_039932015.1 Gemmatimonadota bacterium
GGCCCGCGCGGTACGCGACGGGGCGGAGGATGTATCGCTGCGCGGGCCGCAGCCCTAGCACGGGAACGGACGCCGAATCTCCACTAGTCGGGACGGCGGGCGTGTCGGTATCGGCGGACAGCGCATTGCCGGCGCCGTGGATCTGCACCTTCACGCTGTCCGCCTTCCGCAGCTGTACGTCCACGGTGGCGCTGAGCACGTTGAACGGATTCGGCGAAACCGTGCTCGCGACGATCGCCGGGAGCACCGTATCGGCGGGAGCAGTCGGCTCGCTGGCGCACCCGGTGACGAGTGCGATCACCGACACGAGCGCGGCGTGCCATGGCCGGCGGCGACCCGCCGCCTGGCTCACGGCTGCCAGGCCGGTTCGGTCGCGAGTGTGATGCCGGGAGTAGCCAGCCCGCGCAAGTCGGTTCCGTCGGCTCGCACGATTTGCAGGACTGCGGTGCAATAGTAGTAGTCGTATCCGCACGAGTCCGCCCGGAATACGATTCTGGTCCCATCGGCGGACCACGCCGGCTCGTCATCGTTGCTGGCTCCCTGCGTGACGGGCCGGAGCCCGGTCCCGTCGGCATTGATGGCGTAGATCTTTGCCTGGCCGCTCAACCCGCTCGAAAACACAATCGTGAGGCCGTCCGGCGACCACGCTGGCTGGCCCGACGCGGTGGAGGTGACACGGACCACATTCGATCCGTCTGCGTTCATGACGTAGATGTTCGACGCGCCGGTCCGGTAGCTCGCAAAGGCGATCCGACTTCCATCCGGCGACCAGGCCGGGTTCGCGTCGTACGCCGGATCACTGGTAATGCGCACAGGAGCACTGCCGTCCGCATTCATCACGTAAATCTCGGCGTTGCCATCGCGCGTGCTGACGAAGGCGATTCTCGCCCCATCCGGCGACCACGCCGGCTGAGAGTGCCGGTTGATGGCGTACGTGAGTCGTATCGGGTTCGTTCCATCCGCGTTCATGGCGTAGATGTTCGACCCGCCGTCTCGCGAGCTCGAGAAGACCAGCCGTTGGCCGTCCGGCGACCAGGAGGGATGCATGCCATCGGCCCCAGGCGGCGTAAGCCGCGTGAGCCCGGTGCCATCGATTTTGATGACGTAGATGGCCGATTGGACAGCGTCCACGAATGCGACCTGCGCCGGCACGACGCATGCGATCTCGAACGCGACGGAGGTCGCGCTACTCGCGGCGACGGTCACGGTGCGCGGGTTCGGGCTGGTGACCGTACAGTTCGGGGCCACATCGGAGAGGGTCACCGTGTAGTCGCCGACCCGCACCGGGGGCAGAGTGGTGCTGCCGTTGGTGGCGATGTGCACTGCGGTCGCCGATGGTCCCTGCAGGCTCAACCCGTATCCATTCGCGTCCAGATTCGTCCCGCTCGTGGTTGCGCTCACCTGCAGGCTTCCGGTTGCGACGCAGATGACCGAGAAGCCGACCTCGTTGATTGCACTGTCGGTCACAGCGACTGTCCGCGGGTTGTTATCGGCGCTGCAGTTGTCCGGCACCCCGGTCAGTTGCACCCGGTGGCTACCCACGGCGATCGACGCGAACGAAACCGTGCCGTTGATCGGAATGGACTGGCTCGGCCCGTCGGAGCCGTAGTACGAATCGGTGGGGTCGAGGACGACGCCATATGTGCTCGTCGCGATGCTGACGCCGCTCGTTGTCGTCGTGACGCGGATCGACCCCGTTCGCTCAACGCACGTGACGGTAAACCCGATCCGTGCCGTCTGTCCGGCGACAACCGTGGCCGTCGCCGGGTTCGGCGGACCGGCAGTACAATTGGCGGCAATGCCGGTCAGCGTCACGGTATGCGGTCCCGCGGCGAGCGACGTGAAGCTTCGAAAGCCGCTCGTCGCTATTACCTCGGCGGTGCCCGCATCCACCGTCACGAGATAGCCGTCCGGATCCGGACTTGGGCCGACCGTCGCGACCGTGACGATCAGGCTCAGGTTCGTGTCGCACGAAACGGCAAAGACGAGAGCCACGTTGTGCGATTCGATCACGTCGATTACGCGCTCCATCGCACCCGTCACTCCGCAATTGCTGGCCACGCCGGTCAGCCGCACGACGTGGCGGCCGATCGCCACGCCCGGAATCGTCAGCGTGGCATTGATGCCCACGGTCAGTTCCGGCCCACCGTCCACGCTGATGGCGTATCCGTCCGGATCGAGCTCGTGTCCAAACGTGGACGTCGTCACGCTGATCGTTCCCGGCCTCGGATCGGCGGGTTCGGGTGTCGTCGGCATTTCGGAAGAGCACGCGGCAAGCAGGATCAGCCAGGCGGCCGGATTGGGCCGGCGGCACACGGCAGCGGCGAGGGGCATCGTATAGGCCTTGCGGACTGCGAGTTCACGTCCGTGACGCGGAGCGGGGAGGCGGGCTGAGATCTCACGGCGAGTGACCGGACCGCCGCTAACGTACGCCCGGGGATCTGACACCGCTAGCCCGCGACTACGCACATGGTACGGACAGACTGAGCGGGATTACTCGCGACGTTTCCCCCACGGACGTGAGGCGAACCGCGACGCCACGCGCGTTCCGGCTCCTTCGATCCGGCCGCCGGCTCGATATGGTCGCCGGCATGGCAACCCCGGAACCCAATTTCGACCAGCCGCGCGAGCGGCTCTGGGCTCTCGGCCCTGGCGCATTGACGACGGTCGAACTCGTCGCCATCCTCTTGGGAACCGGGTCGCGTGGCTGTACCGTTCTCCAGACGGCCAGGTCGCTGCTGGCCGTGGGCGACGGCTCGCTCAGGCGGCTGGCATCCCGGCCGGCGCCGGAGCTACTCCGGGCCGCCGGCGTGGGCCCCGGCAAGGCGGCCCGCCTGCTCGCCGCCTTCGAGCTCGGCGCCCGGCTCAGCCGGGAAGTCCGGCCGGTGCTGCCGCGGATCCGCGAGCCGGAGGACGTGGTCCGGCTGTTCGATGGACGGCTCCGCGATCTGCAGGTGGAAGAATTTCGGTTGCTGGCGCTGGACAGCCAGAGTCAGGTGCTGCGAGAGGTGCTGGTGACGCGAGGCCTGCTCAACAGTTCGCTGGTGCATCCGCGGGAAGTCTTTCGCCCCGCGATCGCGGAGGCCGCGGCCGGCATCATCGTGGTGCACAATCATCCGAGCGGCGATCCGACGCCGTCGGCGGAGGACCGCGTCGTCACCCGGCAGCTGGTGGCGGCCGGGCAGCTGCTGGACCTGCCACTCTACGATCACGTCATCATTGCGGGGGACCGTTTTGTGAGCTTTGCCGCCGCGGGGCTGTTGTGACTGGCGTACTCGCCGATCTCGCCCCGGACCTGCGCGCCGTACTCCAGCGCCATGGCGATCGCCTCGATCTCGAGCTGATTGACCGGGCGCTCCGCTTCAGCGCGTCAGCCCACCGCGGCCAGAAGCGCATGTCCGGCGAGGATTTTGTGTCGCACAGCATCGGCGTGGCGCTCATTCTTGCCGAGCAGCTGCTCGACAGCACGTCAATCGCGGCGGCGCTGCTGCACGACGTCGTGGAAGACTCGGATGTCGGCATGGATGACATTCAGCGCGAGTTCGGGCCCGAGGTCGCCGGCATCGTCGACGGCCTCACCAAGATTTCCCACCTGACGTTCCGTTCGTCGGCCGAGGAGCAGGCCGAGAACTATCGCAAGCTGCTGCTGTCGATCGCGCGGGACGCGCGCGTGATCATCATCAAGCTTGGCGACCGCCTGCACAATATGCGGACGCTGGAGCACCTCTCGCCCGAGCGCCGCACC
>JBDTQV010000257.1:0-3724 GCA_039932015.1 Gemmatimonadota bacterium
TGGCCGCGTTCCGGGCGCGCGCGTAGTCGACCAGCACGCGCCGCATCGACTGCGAGCTCGCGCGAAGGAAATGCGCCCGGTCGGCGAAGGACTGTGGGGTCCCGCCCACCAGGCGGAGGAAGGCCTCGTGAACCAGTGCCGTGGGCTGCAGCGTGTGGTCGGCGCGCTCACCGCGCAGATGGCGCCGCGCGATGTGACGCAACTCGGCGTAGAGCTGGGGGAGGAGGAGATCGTATGCGTCGGAATCCCCATCACGGGCGCGCCGGAGCAGCCGCGTAACGGTGGATGGCTCGGGGCGGTCATCCATGGCCGCTAAGTTATGGTTATCATGGGGGTGCCACCAGAGGAGCCGGCGCCCGGTGGTCCGGCCCCGAGGTCGGATGAGCCGTCCCCGCCTGATTTGACGCGTAGTACGATAGAGACCTCCCGCCTGGCAAGTTTACCATGTACTCCGAGGACGCGATGACAAGACACACCCCCCATATTCGTACGGCTCGCACGGTGCTCGCGATGACCGCGATCGTCGCCGTAGCAGCCTGCAGCAAGAAGAGCCCCACGGCGCCGTCGAACCCGGTCGCGATCACGAATATCGTGCCGCCCGCCAACTCGGGCTTTGTGGAAGCGCGGACCTCGCAGATCGTGACCGACGGAAGCCCCCCGTCGCAGGTATTCGACGATTTCAGTTTCGCTGCTGGCGGCACGTTTACGAAGGTGGGCTGGCAAGGGATCTACTGCGTGCAACAGCCGGGTGCCGCGGCACCGAGCCCGACGGCGTCGAGCTTTACGGTGTCGTTCTATTCCGACCTGAACGGGAAGCCGAACCTCACCGCGCCGCTACAGACCACGACCTACACGGTCGCCCAGTCCGGTCAGACGTTCGAGAAGAACGTTTCCGGGCTCATGTGCGGCACCGCCGCGAACACGACGTGGCCGTTCTACAAATACGCGGTCACGCTGCCGACGCCGTTCACCGTCACGGCCGGTAGCAAGTACTGGATCAGCATTCAGGCGACGACTCCGTCGTACGCGGTGTACTTCGGGTGGCGGGACGGGACGGTCCTCAACAACCTGTCGCTGCAGTTGTTCAATGGCGTGTATACGACGTACAACATTGACCGGGCGTATTCGCTGGGGTCGTAGTTCGAGCGGTCCCGCGCGTCAACCTTTGCCAACGCAGCCGCCGGCCTCCCGCGCCGGCGGCTGCGTTGGTGTGTATCAGATTGTCAAATGCGATTCGGGCGTCACTGGGCCGCCCGCTGCTTCACGTCCGCAAACCAGTTGTCGATCCGCACGAGGCTCGGAGAACCCGTCGCCGCACGGCCCGGCGCGCCGAGGAATACGAATTGACCGTCGCGCGTGACGTCGAATGCCTGATGATATGCACCGGCCGCGAAGCGCGAGGCGTTGAACATTGGCACGAGCTCGGGCACGTTGAAAGACGTCGTAGCGTCGATCGTGGCCGAGACGACGCGCCCGCCGGCGTCGAGGAAATACAGGTGCTTGCCGTCGGCCGACCAGACGGGTGAGGTGCCGCCGCCGTTCGAAACCTGCCACCGGCCTGCATCGGCATTCGGGAAGGGGCGGACGACGATCTCGGCGTTTCCCGCCTCATTCGAGGAATAGGCGACCCAGCGTCCGTCGGGTGACATCGCGGGATTGAGCTCGGTGAACGGGCTCGTCGCAACGCCGACCGGGGTCCCCTCGCCGTTCGCGCGGACGGCGAGAATGTCGCCGTTGCCGGAGGCGGCCGTCTCGGTCCGAAGGAGGAGCCACTGCCCGTCGTGTGACCAGGCGACCTCCTGAATGGCGCGGTCGAGGTGCACGAGGCGGCGATCGGTGCCGCCGCCGTCGACCTTGCGCGCGTATATGTCGCCGCCGCTCCCGCTGTCGCGCACGAAGGCCACTTCACGCCCATCCGGAGACCAGGCGGGCCGACGGTCGCGCCCGCTGAACGTGAGGCGCGTGAAGGGGCCGTGATCGAGCTGCTTCACCCAGATGTTGAGCTCGGCGCCTGGCGTGCGCACGCCGATCGCGAGCCGCCGCCCATCCGGCGAAATGGCCATCGAATTGAATTCACCGGCGAGGGTGGAATCGATCGGTGCACCGATCCCGTCGCGTCCCACGCGCACCGGCGTCGTGAAGCCGTTGACCGCGTCGCCGACCGCGTACACCAGCACGCCCGTCTGGGAGACGGCGAGATGCGCAGCCGCCCGCGTCCGCGCCACATTCTGCAGCACGGGCACCGCGGCACCGCGAATCGAGAGCGTCTTCAGGTCGAAATCGGCAACCAGGCCAACTCCGTCGCGGCGCACGTAGAGCAACTGGCCGGTCGGAAGGTACCAACCCATCGCGACGTCGTTGAGCAGCAGCTTTTCCCGCCCAGTTTTCAGGTCGAGCACGTGCAGGCTCAACGTGGCACAGCCCGATGTGCACACTTGGAATAGCACGCCGCGCGCGCCCGGAAGCGCCGTGGGCGTCTGCACGCCGAGGCCCTTGAGCAGACTGTCGGGAATGAGAACGGTGACGGGGCCGCCGGCCGCGCTCACGCGCCGGAGACTCAGCAGCGACGGTGATGGATACACCAGCGTATTGTCGTCGAGCCACGCGATGCCGTCGCCGGCAGCCGAGTCGGCGATGGTCACGCTCGCGCCGCCCTCCGGGCGCACCTTCCGGAGCTGTGCGCCGGCCACGTAGGCGATCCACTGCCCGTCGGGCGAGAAGACCGGGGCGGTCGCGCCCTCGGTACCGCCGAGCGGAACCGGATTCAATGCGGACCACCGCTTGACCCAGATGCGTGAGGCGGAATCGCCGATGAACGCCAGGCTCGATCCATCGGCGGACAGGGCCATCATCGGCAGGCCCCCAGTCGTGACGGACACCGCATCGCCGAGGGAGAAATAGAGTTGGTCGCCCCCGCCCGTCCGGCCAGCTCGTGCGCGCGCCCATCCCCACGCGGCCAGCCCCGCCGCGAGCACCGCGACGGCGCAGGCGACCTGAAATCTCCGGCGCCAGATGCGGCCGCCATTCGCGCGGGCGTCCGCCGCCACATGGGTCGCGACGGTCCCACCGGTCGCCGTGAGCGCCTCGGCGAATTGCGCGGCAGTCGCGAACCGGTCAGCTGGCAGCTTTTCCAGCGACTTGAGCACCGCCGCCTCGAGGCCCGGCGGCACGCTCCGCCGCTGTACCATCAGGTGGCGCGGCTCCTCGGTCATGACCCGCGCGACGATTGCCTGCGCGGTCGGTCCGGTGAACGGCGGCTCGCCCACCAGCATTTCATACGTGACGCACCCGAGCGCGTAGACGTCCGAGCGTGCGGTGATTTCACGCTCGCCCATCGCCTGCTCGGGCGACATGTAGTGCGGCGTGCCGAGGCTCATGCCGGTCTCGGTCATGCGCGAGCCGGCTTTGCTGGCGGCGAGCGCGATACCGAAATCGGCGACGAGTGCCTGGCCGTCATGGAGCAGGATGTTCTCGGGCTTGATGTCGCGATGGATGACGCCGTGGCGGTGGGCGTAGTCCAGCGCGCTCGCGACTTCGCGGGCGATCCGGACCGCTTCCTCGACCGGCAGCTGTTTTTCGCGGTTCATGCGATCGCGGAGCGAGATGCCTTCGACGAGCGGCATCACATAGAACAGGAATCCGTCGGCGGCGCCGGAATCGAACAGTGGCAGGATGTGGGGGTGCTGGAGATTGGCGGTAGTGCGAATTTCGGCGAGAAAGCGTT
>JBDTQV010000258.1:0-3719 GCA_039932015.1 Gemmatimonadota bacterium
TCACGCGTGGCCTCGGTCGGGCGCCGGTGTTCGTGATCGCGGCGGTGATTGGAGCAGCAATCGTCGCACGGCTCGCCACTCTCGTCTGACCGTCCCGCCTGCTAACTTTGCGTGATGATACACGTGATAGCGACAATCGATCTGCGCGCCGGCACGCGCGACGCATTTCTGCGCGAATTCGCGAAGCTGGTGCCTGATGTCCGCGCGGAGCGCGGCTGCCTCGAATACGGCGGCGGCGTAGACCACTCGACTCGAGCGGACGGGCAGGTCCCGGTGCGCGAGAACGTCGTGACCGTGGTGGAGAAGTGGGAGAGCCCGTCCGCGCTCGCGGCGCATCTCGTCGCTCCGCATATGGAAGCATATCGCGAGCGGGTGCGGGACTACATCATCGGCCTGAAGCTCCAGATTCTCGATCCGGCCGGCGAGCCCGCGTGACTACGCTTGCGCGCCGAATGTTTCCGACGTGCATGACCGCCGTCGCGTCCGCCGTGGCCGTGTCCGCGCTCGTGGCTGGTAGTGCGCGTGGGCAGAGCGCTCCGGCCTGTCCGGGCGCGGCGGCCGACGATCGCTCCGTGCTCGTGAGCGTCATCGTCGCCGACGATGCCAAACGACTCGGTGCCACCATCGACACCGTACTGCAGGATCTCGGCTATCACGTGAGCACGGCGGAGAGTGGGATTGGTCAGTGGGTTACCAAGCCAAAGCTGAGCTGGCCGCAGGGCGCCGAGAACGATTCGTGGCATGGCACCGCGCAGCCCGGCGTTCAGCTTGTCGTCGACGTCGCGCCCGACTCGGCAGGCACGCGGCTGAGCATCGCCGCGAACGCCGTTTGCCGCGTCAGTGCGAGTGCGGATGCAGAGAAGGCACCCGGGAGTGTCGAGAGCCAGCTCGAATCAGCCAGCGCGATGGAAGCGGCGGTTGCCATCGGCCAGCACCTCGCGCTGCAGCGGAAGCCGGCAGCGCAGTAGATACGAAAAAGGCCGGCTCTGGTGAGCCGGCCTTTCCGTTTCGATGCGCGGCCGCCAAAGCGGCCGCGCCTGTCGAATCAGCTGAGCTTGACGACGTTCTCGGCGGCCGGACCCTTGGCGCCCTGAACGATGTCAAATTCCACGCGCTCGCCTTCGGCAAGGCTCTTGAAGCCCTGCGCCTGGATCGCGGAGTGGTGCACGAAGCAGTCCTTCTGACCATTCTCGGGCGTGATAAAGCCAAAGCCCTTCGCGTCATTGAACCACTTCACTGTGCCGTTCGTACGCATTCCTAACTCCCTGTGATGTGTAATCGGGGTCCGGTCATGCCGTACGAACCGACTACGTGTTGTTCGTGAGCGATGCCTCACGATGCATGAAAATCGAGACCAGCAAAAAGGGGCGGCACGAAGGCCACCCCCTATGGTCTCCTCAAAACCTTCCCGCACCACATGTACGTGAGAGTTTCGAACCCCGAAGGTAACTACGAGCTCGCGTTTCCGCAATCGGTCCAGCGGGGTGAGGGCCAGGGAGCCGCCCGGGAGGCTAGATTTGCGGGTTCAGCTTCCCGCGCGGCCGCCACAATCGGAGGAGACGTTCATGATTCGGTACACCATCGAGCAGCGCCATCTCATCCACCGAGGCCGCACCTTTCATTTCGTTTCCTACGACGGCCAGCCGGGCAATGCGGGCAAGGGCATGGCGCCCACGGCTCCGGCGTGGTACCTGATGGCGGAGGGCAAGCGGCGGGAAGTCATGCCGCACCTTCCCGGCCAGCCCGAGGACGTCGTCGATATTGCGCTCGTCGCGTGGCTCGATGAAAATGCGTTTGGCGGCGCGGCTCCGTCGCGCAGCGCGCCCGTCACCGCGCGCCGCGCGCGCCGGGCCTGAAGGACCAGCGCTTTTCGGCCGGATCCCCGCGGTCCGGCCGTTGTTGTCTGACACGATCCTCGCGGAGCCTGCCGTGCCATTGACCACCACACTGCTGCCTGAGTTCGAGAACGAGATGGCGACCACCCGCCGCCTGCTGGAGCGCACGCCCGCGGCCGATTCGGCCTGGGTCCCCCATGCAAAGTCGGCACCCCTCGGCCAGCTTGCCATGCACATCGCGACGTTGCCCGAGTGGCTGGCGCTGACGCTGGAAGAGCCGGAGCTGGATCTGGCGCCGCCCGGCGGGTCTCCCTACCAGGTCCCGGCGTTCGAATCGACCGCGGCGCTGCTGGAGAAATTCGACGCGTCGGTGGCACGCGCGCGTGCGGCGATCACCAGGCACGCGGACACCGATATGAGCGAGCCGTGGACGCTGAAGGCCGGGAGTCACGTCGTATTCACGCTGCCGCGTGGCGCAGTGCTCCGCTCATTCGTGATGAATCACCTGATCCATCACCGCGGCCAGTACGCCGTGTACCTTCGCCTGCGCGACGTGGCGCTGCCATCGATCTACGGTCCTACCGCCGATACCGAAGCCGACGCGGCAGCCAGTGCCGCCGCCACACGCGCGAGTGCGGCCCAGGCGGGCGAGGATTCGCTCAAGCGCCACGGCGACGCGCTCGTGGATCGGAGCGGCAGCCGCTGATCGTGCGCTAGTCTGCGCACCGCGCCGCGTCATCGTTCGAAGCTTCCGCAGCGTCCTTCATAACGGGGAATCCATGTCGCACATCAATACGGGGCGGGTGGTTCTTGCGGGGCTCGCGGCAGGGCTGGTGATGAACGTGATCGATGGCACGGTAAACGGCATGTTGCTCGCGGCGCAGTGGGGTGCGGAGAGTAACGCCTTGAATCCTGGATTGATCACGAAGGCGGGGACGTCGTCGATGATCGGGTGGATCGTCATGGATTTTCTCGCCGGGATCGCGCTGGTCTGGACCTACGCGGCCATTCGCCCGCGGTTCGGCGCCGGCGCCGGGACCGCGATGAAGGCGGGCCTGCTCATCTGGTTCGTGATACACATTGTGTACATGTCGTACTGCTTCATGGGGCTGTACTCCCTCTCGCTGATCGGTGCGAGCAGTCTGGCCGGGTTGGTCGCGGCGCTGGCGGGCGCATACATCGGCGGAATGCTGTATCGCGAAGACCAGCCGATGGCAACGCCGGCGGGCGCGAAAGCGTGATGGCACTGCAGCGGCGGGAATTCGTGTCGGCCGTCGCCGGGGCGCTCGCCGTGTCGGTCGCGGGACCTTCGGCGCGCACGGTACAGTCAGACGACCGAGTGCCGGCTACCGTCCTCTTTCAGGGCGATTCGATCACCGACGCCGACCGCGACCGCAACAACGCCGCGCCGAACGTCGCCAGTGCGCTCGGCCGGGGCTATCCGTATCTGATCGCCGCCGCGGAGCTCGCCGAACACCCGCGCAGCCAGCTCCGATTTCTCAATCGTGGCGTGAGCGGAAACAAGATTCCCGATCTGGCGGAACGCTGGGACGCCGACACTCTCGCGCTCGCTCCCGACGTGCTCAGCGTGCTGATGGGCGTGAACGACTTCTGGCATCGGTTGCTGCAAGGGTATACCGGCACGGTGGAGGACTACGAGCGCGGCTATGTCGCGCTGCTCGACTCGGCACGCGCTCGCAACCCGCGTCTCCGGATCGTCGTGCTGGAGCCGTTCGTGCTGCGGACCGGCGCCGTGGACGCGCGCTGGTTTCCGGAATTCGACGAGCGGCGGGCTGCCGCTGCGCGCGTGGCACGGGCCGCTCACGCCACCTTCATTCCCCTCCAGGCGATGTTCGACCGCCTCGTTCGCGCCGCACCACCGGC
>JBDTQV010000259.1:0-3716 GCA_039932015.1 Gemmatimonadota bacterium
AAGTGCGTTGCGGTGTGCAAGGGCGCGGACTATCTTTCGTCTACTGCGCTATCTCCGTTATTCAGTTGACCTTCCGCGCGGGGAACACTCCGGTCACATGAGTTTCTGGCAACGCCTGGTTGGCAAAGAGTCGGCCGCAAACCTGCGCCCCCAGCGCCTCGATTATCTCAACGAGGGGCTCGCGCTCGAGCGCCAGGGCGACTACGAAGCCGCGCTCACCTCGTATCGCCTCGCGTTCCGTGACAACCCGACCGATTCGCGCATTCTGCTCAACATGGCGATCGCGTTTACCAAGACGGGTCAGCCGGAAGAGGCGATCCGCCACTACAAGCGCGCGCTCGAGCTCGATAACTCACTGGGCGGCGCGCATTACGGCGTCGCCTTCCTGCTGCTCAAGCGCGGCGATACGGATCAGGCTGCCGAGCATCTGCGGGCATTTCTCGCGCGAGCGCCCAAGGGCGCCGACGCAGAGCGCTGGGTGCGCCATGCGGAGACGGCATTGCGCGAGATTGCCAATCAGCCGGCACCGGAGACTCCGTGAAGCCGTGGCCGCCGCTCGTGCTCGCGGCCGCCTTCGCCTGCAGCAACATCACCGATGACGGCAGCGGGGTCATCGCCCTCGACGTGCAGGTCCCTGCCTCCAGCATCGTAGAAGTCGGCGATACCATCCAGCTCACCGCCCGCGCAATAGACCGTAACGGTCAGCCCGTCCCCGCGACGATTACCTGGGCCACTCCCGATACGACGCTCTCGGTGATCGCGGCGACGGGACGCATCACCGGGCGAGCCGGCGACGGAACGACGACCGGGCGCGTGCAGGCCGCGGAAGGCACGCTGGTCTCAGACCTGCTCACTTTCACCGTGCTCGGCCGCGCGGATTCACTGGCCACCCCGCTCGTGACGACGCAGACGGTTCCCGCGGGAACCGCGGCCTCTGCGCCGCTTGACGCACGGCTCGTGGGATTGCCTGCCGTCGGGCTCGCCAATCACCGGATTGTGTTCACGGTCGTATCGCCGGTCTTCCCCACACTCGCGGTGCGCACGGTGCAGTTTCCGAATGCGCAGCTCGTGGACACCGTGAGCACCGCGGAGGACGGGACGCTCCTGACGCCGCTGACACTGAGCCGGGTCAGCGGCCAGGTGGGGCCAGTGACCGCGACGGTGGCGGTGACTGTTACGCGGCCCAGTGGCGCGCCGGTGCCCGGCTCTGGGCAGCAGTTCATCATCACGTTCCAATGAAGCGCGGCGCATGACCGAGCCGCGCACGCTGAATGAACTGTTTCTTGCCGCGATGGACCAGTTCCGCGACCGGCCGGTTGCGATGCGCGCGAAGAGCGCCGGCAGCTGGATCGAGCTCAGTTTCCGCGACGTGCTCGAGCGGGTTCGTGCACTGAGCACCGGGCTGTCGGAGCTGGGCGTCGCTCCGGGCGACCGGCTCGCGATTCTGTCGGAGAACCGCCCGGAATGGGCGATCGCCGATTACGCCGTTCTCGCCGCACGCTGCATCGACGTACCGGTCTACCCCACGCTCCCCGCCCGACAGATCGAATACATTCTCCGTGACTCCGGCGCCGTCCTGGTGTTCGCGTCGACGGAGGCGCAGCTCGCGAAGGTACTTGAAATCCGCGCCGGCCTGCCCGACCTCCGCTTCGTCGTGGCGTTCGATGCGGACGCACGATCCGCCGGCGTCCTCTCGCTCGAGGAGGTGTACAGCCGGGGACGCGCGGCGGCGGATCGTTTCGACGAGTGGCGCGCGGGCGCGCTCGAGGTGAGCGCGGACGACGTGGCGACGGTCATCTACACCTCGGGCACGACCGGCGACCCGAAGGGTGTGATGCTCACGCACGGCAACATCACGTCGAACGTCGTGGCCGCGCTGACCGTGATGCGAGTGGGGCCGGAAGACGAATGCCTGTCGTTCCTGCCGCTGTCCCACATCTTCGAACGGACCGGCGGCCACTACGCGATGATGCGCTCGGGCGTGGTCGTCAACTACGCCGAGAGCATCGACACGGTCTCAGCGGACATGCAGGCGCGAAAGCCGACGTGCATGCTCTCGGTGCCACGCCTCTACGAAAAAATTTACGCCCGCGTGCTCGATGCGGCGCTGTCCGGCTCGGCCATCAAGAAGCGGATCTTTTTCTGGGCCAAGCGCACCGGCGAGCGATGGACGGAGTACGCCCTGGCCGGACGACCGCTTCCGCGGGGACTCGCGACCCGCCAGCGCATCGCCGACCGGCTGGTGTTCTCGAAGCTGAGGGCCCGCACCGGGGGACGGCTGCGCTTCTTCGTCTCCGGCGGAGCGCCTCTCTCGGCCGACATCGCAAAGTTTTTTTATGCCGCCGGCATGCCGATCATGGAAGGGTACGGCCTCACCGAGACGTCACCGGTGATCACGCTCAACAGCTTCGAGCACGTGAAGCTCGGCGCCGTGGGCCGGCCGATTCCGGGAGTGCAGATTCAAATCGCGGCGGACGGAGAGATCCTCACGCGCGGGCCGCACGTGATGAAGGGCTACTACGGAAAGCCGGATGCGACGGCCGAGGTTATCGACCCTGATGGCTGGTTCCATACCGGCGATATCGGTGTGATCGACGCCGAAGGCTTCCTCAAGATCACCGACCGGAAGAAGGACATCATCGTAACCGCGGGCGGCAAGAATATCGCGCCGCAGCCGATCGAGGGTCTGGCCCGCACCAACAAGTTCGTTTCGAATGCGGTCATGCTCGGAGACCGGCGCAAGTTTCCCATCATGCTCGTCGTCCCCAACATGGATACCCTGAAAGCCTGGGCGACGCGCGAAGGACTCGCCTTCACCGACGACGCGTCGCTGATCGCGCGCGACGACGTGATGCGGAAGATGGAAACGGAAGTCGAACGCGCCCTGAGCGACCGGGCGCACTTCGAGCGGCCCAAGCGACTGCTGCTCGTCGGGCAGGATTTCAGTATCGAAGGCGGCGAGCTCACCCCGACGCTCAAAGTCCGGCGGCGAGTGGTCGAGCGGAATCATCAGGCGCGTATTGACGCGATCTATGCGAATGCCGACACGGCGACGTACGGAGTCGAATACCTCTAGGCCTTCATCCGGTTCCGCAACTTCGAACCCACCCAGCAGCCGCCCGCGCTCGCGAGAATTTCAAGGTCCGAAGACGCCGGGTCCGCCCCCTCCCCCACGATGCGAAGGCCCGACAGCGTCACCCGAAGCGCCTCCGCAATCCACGCGGGGTCGTCCGCGTAGCCGGGTCCGAGCACGACCGAACGCATCGAGCTCGACTTGATCGGCAACTGTGCGCCGCGGATGACGCTGACGGCACCATCGTCGCGCAACGCGGCGCCAGGGTTGAATGCCACGATGCCGACGCGCGGAATGGCCAGCGCGACCGATTCGGCCAGGCCGGCCACGGAACCGGCCAGCACCATGTATCCGCCGGGCCCGCCGAGTCCGGCGAGCACCGCGACCGCATCGGCGCTCAGCGCGGTGGGCGCCGGCGACGCCGGAGCGGCGCCGCCCACGTCAAATACTCCGTCCACGATATCGAACGTGCGATTGCACACCGGACAGCCGAGCTGCCCGGTGCGCACCGACCGGTCGTGCATCTCGTCGGGAAGCAGCACGAGAAACTGTTCGTCGTGCGGTTCCGGACAGCGCAGGTGGTCGGCGAGCTCGATGAACATCAGCCCGCGACTACCGGAAGACGACCCACGTGAGCTTGCCC